>CABUTP010000041.1 GCA_902494545.1 uncultured Collinsella sp.
AAAGAAAAAGAAGAAGCGTAAGAAGAAAGAGTCCCTTGAGCATAAGCGCAATCGTATCCTGGTAGCGCTAGGCATATTTGCGGTGGTGTACGCCCTCGACGAGCTCGGTACCCTTACCGCCGCATTCGGCACCCCGGGCGACATCTACGCCAGCTTCGTGCTGTTCCTCGTGCCATTTTTGATTGCCGGCTACGACGTACTGCAAAAGGCATTCAATAACATCCGCCGCGGCAAGGCCTTCGACGAGAGCTTCCTCATGGCCGTCGCGACTATCGGCGCGTTTGCCATGGTGCTCTTCCCCGATACCGACCCGCACATGGCCGAAGGCGCCGCCGTCATGCTGTTCTACCAGGTCGGCGAGCTGTTCCAGGCATACGCCGTGGGCAAGAGCCGCAAGTCGATCAGTGCCATGATGGACATCGCGCCCGACTACGCCAACGTCGAACAAGTCGACGGCACACTCGAACAGGTCTTTCCCGATGACATCGCCGTCGGCACCGTGATCGTGGTCAAGCCCGGCGAGCGCGTGCCTATCGACGGCGTCATCGTCGAGGGCGAAACCCAGCTCGACACCGCCGCGCTCACGGGCGAGTCAGTCCCCCGCCCCGCCAAGTCCGGCGACGATATCATCAGCGGCTGCATCAACATGACGGGTCTCATCCGCGTGCGCACCACCAAGCCCTTTGGCGAGTCCACCGTCGCGCGCGTCCTGGAGCTCGTGGAAAATGCCAGCGAAAAGAAGGCACGCACCGAGAACTTCATCACGCGCTTTGCCCGCGTCTACACCCCCGCCGTCACCGGCGCGGCCGTGGTGCTCGCCCTTGGCGGCGGCCTGGTCACCGGTGCCTGGTCCGACTGGATTCTGCGCGGCCTGACCTTCCTGGTCGTCAGCTGCCCGTGCGCGTTGGTGATCAGCGTGCCGCTCAGTTTCTTTGGCGGCATCGGCGGCGCCTCCAAGCTGGGCGTTCTCATCAAAGGCTCCAACTACCTCGAGTCGCTCGCCGACGTGGACACCGTCGTCTTCGACAAAACCGGCACGCTCACCAACGGCACGTTCTCGGTCGTGGCGGTACACCCCGAGGCAGGCTATACCGAGCAGTCGTTGCTTGAGGTCGCAGCTCTTGCGGAGTCGTTCTCCGATCACCCCATCGCGCAGTCCGTGCGCGTTGCCTACCAGGGTGAGGTCGACCCCAAGCGCGTGAACGACTCCGCCAACGACGCAGGCCACGGCGTGACGGCAACCATCGACGGCAAGCACGTCGTCGTCGGCAACGCAAAGATGCTCGCTGCAGCCGGCGTTGAAGCGCCGGACTGTGAGGTTGTCGGCACGATCCTCCACGTGCTTGTCGATGGCGTGTATGTCGGCCACATCGTAATTGCCGACACCGTAAAGGCCGATGCCGAGCAGACGATCCGCGACCTGCACGCCGCCGGCGTCAAGCGCACCGTTATGCTCACGGGCGACCGCGAGGAAGTGGCTGCTGCGGTGGCCAAGCAGCTCGGCCTCGACGAGTTCCATGCGCAACTGCTGCCGGGCGACAAGGTCGAGCGTGTTGAAGCGCTGCTCGCGGCCGAAAGCGGCAAGGGCAGGCTCGCCTTTGTCGGCGACGGCATCAACGATGCACCCGTGCTCACCCGTGCCGATGTGGGCATTGCCATGGGCGCCATGGGGTCCGACGCCGCGATCGAGGCGGCCGACGTCGTGCTGATGGATGACAAGCCGTCCAATATCTCCCGTGCGATCCGCGTGGCACGCAAGACCATGGCGATCGTCTGGCAGAACATCATCTTTGCGCTGGGCATTAAGTTGCTGATTCTGGTGCTTGCGGCGCTCGGCATCGCCAATATGTGGCTTGCCGTCTTTGGCGACGTGGGTGTGGCGATCATCGCCATCCTGAACGCCATGCGCGCGATGGGTATCAAGAACCTGTAGCGTTCGTGGGCTGTCCGGCCGGGGCCGGGCTTGGTTTTGAAAACGTCCTCGCGCATGAGGCCCGTCTTTCCTGCTCCTGCGGAGCAACGGAAAGGCGGGCCTCGCGCTGCGGAGTGTTTTCAAAACCAAGCCCGGCCCCGGCCTGCAGTAACGTTGCTGGCGGTTCTTGGGCATCGCTTGCTGACGGGGTTCCTTGTCTGAATTGGACATTGCCGAAAGAACCTTTTATCCCAATCGCTATCCCGCGCCTTTGGCGCGGGAGGCGCGCCACTGTGGGAACGCTAGTCGGTCATTGTTGGCGCCGAAGCACCATCCCGCCCCAGCATCGCCCTCAGCTTCTCGAAGCTCTCCTCACTCAGGCAGTGCTCCATGTGGCAGCCCTCTTGCGACGCGACATCCGCCGAAACACCGGCTTCCTCGAGCAGCCGCACGAAAAAGCAGTGGCGCTCCCACATTTGGCGAGCGACCTCAAGCCCCCGCTCCGTCAGATGAACGTCGCGCTTGCCCATCTCCACGTAGCCGCTGTTCTCCAGCGTCGCCATGGCTTTAGAGACGCTCGCCTTGGTCACACCCAGGTATTCGGCGACGTCGATCGAGCGCACCGTGCCTTGGCGCTGCGACAGAACGTAGATCGATTCGAGATAGTCTTCTCCGGATTCACGCAGGGCCATGGGCCGCCTTTCGCGATGGCTTCTAGTTAGCCTTTGGATACTTTTGCTTGATTTACTTTACCGCAAAAGTTTCCCATGTCTTACTACTTTGCCTAAAAGTTAGCCGTGTTTCACAAAACGTGCGGGACGAAAACAAAATGGGGACGCTCCTCAAGGAGTGTTCCCAGGTGCCGGGTGCCGGCCCGCAGTTACATCAGCCCAAAGTGCTTCGCGGCGTTGTAGATGCCGTCGTCGTCCACGACGGTGGTCACGTAGGTCGCCGCGGCCTTCACCGTGTCCTGCGCGTTGCCCATGGCCACACTTGTGCCCACGGCGGAAAACATCGACAGGTCGTTCTCACCATCGCCAAAGGCAATCGCCTCGCTCGCGTCGATGCCCAGGCGCTCCAGCGTCGCTGCCACGCCCAGATCCTTGCCGCCATTGGCCGGAATAACGTCGCAGAACAGGTCGCACCAGCGCGTAGTGAGCGAATGCGACACGGCATCGGTCACGATATGCTCGTCGACCGGATCAACAAAGGCGCAAAACTGGTAGACCGGCGCGTCAAAGGCGTGCTCAAACGGCTCCTCATGGTAGACAATCCCCGCGTTGCTGCCGGCCGTCACCACGCGCTCGGACAGGCGGTTCACAAACGAGTTCTCGCCCTGCATGCACAGCGAGTCGTAGCGCCCCTGCGCCACCTGGTCCACAATCACCGCGACGTCGTCCGGATCGATCGGGCAGCTGCGGTAAACGCCCTCGGCATCAAAGCAGTGCTGGCCCGAAAGCGTAATGTACGCATCCCAACCCAAGTTGAACAGCCAATCGGGCATCTGGTAGGTCGGGCGGCCCGTGGCGATCACGCACGCAATCCCCTGCTCGTGAAAGCTGTCGAGCACTTGCTGCGCCGACGCCGGAATCCGGTGGGTCTTAAAGCTCAGTAGCGTGCCGTCGATATCGAAAAATGCGGCCTTGATCATCCTCGTCTACTCCTCGCCCTCGAGCTTCTCGCTCGCCTCGAGCCACGCCATCTCCAGCTCGTCCATAGCGGCGTGGGCCTCGTCGATCTTTGCCTGCTGCTCGCCGAGCGCCGTGTAGTTGGTGGGATCGACCTGGGCCATCGCGGCCTCGGCCTCCTCCACGCGGGCGCGCTGCGTCTCCATCTTGCGCTCGAGCGAGCTCACCTCGCGGCGGAGCTTCTGGCGCTCGGCATTGGAAAGGCCGTTGGGCTGTCCGCTCGTCTTGGGTTTATCGGCCGCCGCAGCCGCGGCACCGGTGTCGAACGTGCCGGTCTTGGCGCTCGGCGCGCCCACGGGCTCGCCCTCGGCGGTGGCGTTGCACAGGCGCAGGTACTGGTCAACGCCGCCGGGCATATGCGTCAGATGGCCATCGAGCAGTGCCCACTGCTGGTCGGTCACGCGCTCCATGAGGAATCGGTCGTGCGTCACCAGGATCAGCGTGCCGGGCCAGCCGTCGAGCAGGTCCTCGACAATCGCCAGCATGTCGGTATCCAAGTCGTTGCCGGGCTCGTCCAGGATGAGCACGTTGGGTTCGTCCAGGATCGTCAGCAGCAGCGACAGGCGACGGCGCTGGCCGCCCGAAAGATCGCCGATGCGGCTCCAGAGCTGCTGCGTCGTAAAGCCCAGGCGCTCGCAGAGCTTCTCGGGCGAGGTCTCCTTGCCGTCGATGACGTAATACTTCTTATAGTTGCCGAGCACCTCGCGGATCGTGTCGTCCATGTAGGGCTCGAGCTCCTCGAGCTGCTGCGACAGCACGCCAAAGCGCACCGTCTGGCCGATCTTCACGCGGCCGCGAAGGGGCGCGATCTTGCCCTGAATCACGTCGAGCAAGGTCGACTTGCCGGCGCCGTTCTCGCCCAAAAGACCATAGCGGTCGCCCGCGCCAATAAGCCAGGTGACATCGGAGAGCACCTGCTTGGGCGCGCCGTCGGTATCGGCATAGCCGGCGTCCACGTCGATCACGTCGATGACCTGCTTGCCCAGGCGGCTCACGGCGAGGCGCTTGAGCTCCAGCTCGTCGCGCACGGGCGGCACGTCGGCGATCAGCTCGCGAGCAGCCTCAACGCGAAACTTGGGCTTGGTAGAACGAGCCTGGGCGCCGCGGCTCAGCCACGCGAGCTCCTTGCGCGCCATGTTGCGGCGGCGCTCCTCGGTGACGGCGGCCATGCGGTCGCGCTCCACGCGCTGCAGGATGTATGCCGAGTAGCCGCCCTCGAAGGGATCGACCTGGCCGTCGTGGACCTCCCACATGCTGGTGCAGACCTCGTCCAAGAACCAGCGGTCGTGCGTGACCACGAGCATGGCGCCCTGACCGCGCTGCCAGCGGGCCTTTAAGTGACGCGCGAGCCAATTGATGGTGCGCATGTCCAGGTGGTTGGTGGGCTCGTCGAGCATGAGCACGTCGTAGTCGCCGATCAGCAGGCGCGCGAGGTCCACGCGACGGCGCTGACCACCCGAAAGCTCGCCCACCGTTCCTTCCCAGGGCACATCGCTAATAAGACCGGCCAGAATCTGGCGCGTACGCGGACTCGACGCCCACTCGTACTCGGGCGTGTCGCCCACAACGGCATGATGCACGGTATCGGTATCGACAAGCTGGTCCTTTTGGCCGAGCAGACCAATCGTGGTGCCGCGGCGATGCGTCACGCGGCCATCGTCGGGCTCCAGCGTGCCCGCGAGTACACTCAACAGCGTCGACTTGCCGTCGCCGTTTTTACCGACAATACCAATGCGATCGCCCTCGCCCACGCCGAGCGTCACGCTATCGAAAATATGCTTGGTGGGAAACTCTAGGCTGATGGAATCGCATCCCAAAAGAATCGCCATATGCCCTGCTCCTTCGTAGAAATTCAACGTTGTCCATGATAGCAGCGAGCCCCACCCCAAACCACCACGAAGGAGCCTGTCCCCTTTGTGGTGGTCGTTTCGGTCGCAGAGCAAAAAGGCGGGCCATCTCCCGCAAGAGATGACCCGCCCCTCCAATCAGTCCCGTGGCGACCGTGGCCGCCGCGGGCCTCAAGCATGTCCCGGACTAGGAGAACATGCCGGTGAGGTAATCATTCAGCCGCTTATCCTTGGGCCGTTGGAAAATCTCGTCGGTCTCGTCGTACTCGACCATATCGCCCATGTAGAAGAACGCCGTGCGGTTGGACACGCGCGACGCCTGTTCCATGTTGTGCGTCACGATGACGATGGCGCGCTCGGCCACAATCGACGACATAAGGTCCTCAATCGCCAGCGTCGAGATGGGATCGAGCGCCGAGCAGGGCTCGTCAAACAGAATCACATCGGGGTTGAGCGCCAGCGTGCGCGCGATGCAGAGGCGCTGTTGCTGACCGCCCGAAAGTGCGTAGGCGCTCTTGTCGAGCTTGTCCTTGACCTCGTCCCACAGCGCCGCGCCGCGCAGACTTTCCTCGACCATGCGGTCAAGCTCGTCACGGTCGGTGATGCCGTGGCGCTTAGGCGCAAACGTGATGTTGTCGCGAATGGACTTGCGGAACGGGTTGGGCTGCTGGAACACCATGCCAATGGAGCGACGCAGCTCATAGGTGTTCTCGGCCTTGGTGTTCACGTTGCGCCCGCGGTAGTTGATCTCGCCCTCCACGCGGCAGCCGCGAATCTCGCGATTCATCAGGTTGAGGCTGCGCAAGAAGGTCGACTTACCGCAGCCCGAAGGCCCGATGAGTGCCGTGATCTCACCCTTGTGAAAGTCGAGCGACGTATCGTGCAGCGCATGGTGGTCGCCATAGTACACGTTGACGTCCTTGGTGGAGAGCACGACCTCGTCGCTCACGGCCTTGCCGCTCACACGCATGCGCCTCTCGCTCTCCCCCACGCTCGACAGGAAGTCCTGGGTCTCGGACGATGCCGCCTCGGTTGCGGACGTTGCATTCATCTCGCTCATTCGGCCGTCATCTTCCTTGCCAGTTGCTTGCCCACGATACGGGCAACTATGTTAAACAGCAGCACGCAGATCATCAGCAGTGCAGCGGTGCCCCAAACGATCTGCTGGGCCTCGGGGCTGCCCTCGCCGTAAAT
This sequence comes from uncultured Collinsella sp., assembly GCA_902494545.1. GTDB lineage: Bacteria > Actinomycetota > Coriobacteriia > Coriobacteriales > Coriobacteriaceae > Collinsella. Next base: position 6,642 of record CABUTP010000041.1, read on the forward strand.
CTTGTAGATGTGCACGGCGAGCGACTCACCGGGGCGGAACACGTTCCAGGCGCAGGTAGGGCTCGACAGGTTAAAGCTCAAGAAGTTCAGACGCACCGGCGAGCTCATGCCCGAGGTAAAGAGCAGCGCCGCGGCCTCGCCAAACACGCGGCCGGCCGAAAGCACGATGCCGGTCACGATGGCGGGCATGGCCTCGGGGGTCAGGATGTGCAGCGTGGCCTCCCAGCGGGTGAGGCCCATGGCCAGGCACGCATCGCGCTGGGCCTGCGGCACGTCCTCAAGCGCCTGCTGGATCACGCGCACCAGGATGGGGATGTTGAACATGGTGAGCGCGACGGCACCGGAGATGATGGAATACTTCCAGCCCAGCTGCACCGAGAACACCAGAAAGCCGAACATGCCGACGACGATGGAAGGCAGCGAGGATAGCGTCTCGATGGCGGTGGAGGCGATGTCGCGGACGGGTCCGTCGGGTGCGTACTCGACCAGGAAGACCGCGCCGCCCAAGCTGATGGGCACCGAGATGGCCAGGGTGATCAGCAGCAGATAGAACGAGTCGAACAGCTGGTAGAGCACGCCGCCCTGGGTTCCGTTGGCGCGCGCGGGCTGCGTGAGAAATCCCGGCTGGATCAGCGTCGAAATGCCCTCGAACAGGATATAGGCCACCATGGCAACGACAATGAGCATGACAATGGCGGCGACCGCCGTCAGCACGCCCGTGGCGATGCGGTCCTGCTTTTGGACGCGCCCGAGTCTCGCCTCGTCGATATGGATGCGCGTGCTAGCCACGAGCCTTCGCCCCCTTGCGGCCAATGAGATGGATGATCAGGATGAAGATGAGGCTCATGCCCATCAACAGCAGACCAAGCGCCCACAGAACATCGTCCTGGGCCGATCCCTCGGCATAGACCGCCATGGACGTGGTGAGCGTGGTGGTGATGGTCGAGGCCGGCGACAGCAGCGACGTCGGCATGGCCTCGATGCCGCCGATAACCATGCGCACGGCGAGCGTCTCGCCAAAAGCGCGGGTCATACCCAGGATGACCGCGGTCATGAGCGACGGCATGGCGGACTTGAGCACCACGTGCCAGATGGTCTGCCAACGGGTGTAGCCCAGTGCGAGCGAGCCCTGACGGTAGCTGTCGGGCACGGCGCGCAGGCCATCGACCGAAAGCGTGGTCATGGTCGGCAGGATCATGACGGCCAGCACGATGGCGCCGGGCAGGATGCCCAGGCCCGTGCTCACGTGGAAAACGCTCTTCATAAGGCCGACGACCACGTGAAAGCCGATCAGGCCAAAGACGACCGAGGGAATACCGGTCAAAAGCTCAATAAGCGGCTGAAAGACCTTAGAACCAAACTTAGGGCTAATCTCGACCGCAAAGATGGCAGAACCGATGGCGATGGGCAGCGCGATGAGCGTGGAGAGCACCATGACCGCAAACGAGGTGACGATCAGGGGCAGGGCGCCGGTATAAGGCAGACCGTTTTCGGCCGTGTTGGCCAGGTCCCACTTGGTGCCGGTGAAGAACTCGACGACCGAAACGCCGTCCTTGAGAAAAGCCGAGAGGCCCTTTTGGGCGACCATAAAAATGAGCGCGGCAACGACAAGCGTCACGAGCGCTACGCACGCGCCCGTGACGACCAGGCCCACGTTCTCAAGGTCGCGCTTTGGCAGCTGTTTTGCCATTGCAAACCTTTCCGGGGCGGTTACTTATTTAGCAGAGACCTTGCCGCTGGCGTCCTTGACGACCTTCATGGCAGAGACGGGGATAAAGCCCTGCTCCTCGACGAGCTTGCCCTGGACGTCGTCGGAAAGCATGAACTCCAGGAAGGCCTTGGTAGCCTCGTCGGCGTCCTTTGCGCAGTACATGTGCTCGGTAGCCCAAATCTTAAAGGAGTCGTCGGTGACGTTTGCGCTCTTGGGCTCGACGCCCTCGACCTTGATGGCGTTGAACTTGGAGTCATCGAAGTGCGAGAAGTCAAGGTAGGAGATGGCGTTGTCGGTGCTGCCCATCTGAGTCTGGACGTCGCCGGACTTGTCGAGCTCGGCGTCGCCCTTAAAGTCGACTGCCTCGTCGCCAAAGACGGCAGCCTCGAAGGTGGCGCGGGTACCGGAACCGGCCTTGCGGTTGAGAACGACAATCTTGGCGTCGTCGCCGCCGACCTCCTTCCAGTTGGTGATCTGGCCGGAGAAGATGCCCTTGAGCTGCTCGAGGGACAGGTCGTCGACCTTCACGTTCTTAGAGACGACGGGACCCATGCCCACGACGGCGACCTCGTGGTCGACGAGGTTCTTGACCTGATCGGCCTCGAGCTTGGACTCGGCGAAGACGTCGGAGTTACCGATGGTAACGGTGCCGGCGGCAACAGCGGTCAGACCTTTGCCCGAACCGTTGCCCGAGCCGGAAACGGAGACGTCGGGGTTGGCATCCATGAACTTCTCGGCAGCAGCCTCGACGAGAGCCTGGAACGAGGAGGCACCGTCGTAGGTCACCTCGCCGGAGACGGACTCGGCAGCAGCGGCGCTGCCCTTGTCGGCGGCGTCGGATGCGCCGGAGCCGCCGCAACCAACGAGACCGAGACCGACGATGCTGACAAGACCACCAGCGAGGCCGAGGAACTGACGACGAGAATAAGCCTGATCGAGCATGATCTTCCTTTCGTACATGCGAATCGCGGGCACCCTGCCCGCTTTGCTGTTTGGAAAGATACGACCCCGACCGGGCAGCACCCGCGCCAACTGCGGTTTCTTACGGGCATTTGATAAACCCTTACCGCAAGCGCGGCAGAGCTTTACAAACGAATAACAATCCAGCGCCAAATATGGCGCACCTTTTACACCAATAAAAGCAAAGTTGGGGGTGCGGACGATTTCTTGGACCGCGCCTAGGCGTATCCAAGCTTCCTGCGGTACTC
>CABUTP010000042.1 GCA_902494545.1 uncultured Collinsella sp.
CACATCCGCACCCGAACGGGCACAAGGGTGCTTAAGGCCGACTTAATCACCCACGCTTGTTGTGTGTGGCGTGCGTCGCCTCGGGCATAATGGAGCGCGAGAGGAGCACGCATGAACGAGCGCATACTGGTAGTTGATGACGAGAAGGCCATCGCCGACCTGGTTGGTATCTACCTTACAAAGGAGGGCTTTGACGTCCAGATCGCCTACAGCGGGGCCGATGCGGCCAAGGCAATCCTGGAGCAAGAGTTTGACCTGGCACTGCTCGATGTCATGCTGCCCGATATCGACGGCTTTGAGCTGCTGCGTACCATCCGTGCCAGCCATACCTATCCCGTAATTATGTTGACGGCCCGCGATGCCCAGCAGGATAAGATCGAAGGCCTTTCTCTTGGCGCGGACGATTACGTGGTCAAGCCGTTCCGCCCGCTGGAGCTCATCGCGCGCGTTCATGCGCAGTTGCGCCGCTACACCAGCTACGGTAGCCGCGCGCGGGCGACCGAGTCGCCGACCCTCCAGCTCGATGGCCTCGAGATCAACCGTGACGCTCGCTCCGTGACGGTGGACGGTGCGCCGGTGCGCCTCACGCCCATCGAGTATTCCATCTTGCTGTATCTGGCCGAGCATCGCGGCAGCGTAGTGCCCGTGGAGGACCTGTTCCGCGCGGTGTGGAACGAGGACTTTATGCCCGGCTCCAACAATACGGTGATGGTGCACATTCGTCACCTGCGCGAAAAGATCGGTGACGACGCTCAGAAGCCGCGTTTTATCAAAAACGTTTGGGGCGTCGGCTATATCATCGAATAACGCCTTTGTTAGCGAGGACATGGACATGACAAAAGACGATAAGCAGGCGTTTGAGGTGCCCGATCGGCTCTTTGAATACGTAAGGGCGGTCGTCGATAATCGCGCACTTGCGACGGTGCTGCTCTTTTTGCTGAGTCTGCTGCTAATCGGCATTGGTAACATCGCCGGTATCTTGGCGGTGCTACTCATCGGCTTCTTGCTGATCGATCGCTTTGAAATCGTGCGCCGTTGCGTGGTGATCGGCGGTGCCGCGTGGGCCATGACGCTGGCGATCGGCGCCATGGCGCTCGGTGGCATTGAGGGACCGGTGCTGTTCGATGCCGGCTTTGTATTCAACATGCTTGGCTTTGTCTTGGCGCTCGCCGTGTGCGTCCTGTTCTTTTGCGGCCGCGCTCTGTACTACCAGGGCTATGAGCAGGGTGAGCGGCATTCCGACCGCGTGCTTGCCGCCCGTATTCAGGACCGCCTGATCGATCATCCTGACGCCTGGGATAACATCGACGGCGACTTCCTGGAGGTCGAGGGTGCGCTCAACCGCGTGCGCGATCGCGAGCGTAAGGTGCAGCAGGCCCTACGCGACGAGTCGCATCGCAAGGACGACTTGGTCACATACTTGGCGCATGACCTGCGCACACCGCTTGCCAGCGTGGTGGGCTACCTCTCGCTGTTGCAGGAGGCACCCGACCTGCCGGTTGAGCAGCGCGCACACTTTACGGGCGTGGCGCTCGACAAGGCGCACCGACTCGACGCGCTTATTGAGGAGTTCTTTGATATCACGCGCTTTGACTTCCACGATATTGTGCTTACGCGCGGCTGCGTCGACCTGGGATTGCTACTGGCGCAGGTGGCCGATGAGTTCTATCCCATTCTCAACGAGCAGCACAAAGATGTCCAAGTTGATGTGCGCGAGGATCTGACGGTACTTGTGGATGGCGACAAGATGGCTCGCGTGTTCAACAACATCATGAAAAACGCCATCGCCTATAGCTACGAAGGATCGACCATCACGATTGAGGCTGGGCGCCAAGATGACGGTGGCGTGCGAATTCGCTTTATTAACCATGGTGATCCGATTCCGGCGGCTAAGCTCAAGGTAATCTTTGAGAAGTTCTATCGCCTGGACGCGGCACGTGCGACCAATCGCGGTGGCGCCGGGCTTGGCCTTGCCATCGCCAAGGAGATCGTTACAGCGCACGGCGGCACGATCGCGTGCGAATCGACGCCCGAGCACACGATATTTACCATCGAGTTGCCGGCGGAATAGTCAAGGTGCCCTTACAAACACTTGACAATGCGCTCACGTGCGTATGAGCCGCGATTTCTACTATCGATACTGCTGAATTGATATCGATATGGAGGTATGCGGTATGACGGCTGCTGCGGCGATGGAGCCTACGGAGCTTGAGGAACTCATAGAGGCGCAGGCCGAGGCCGCGCACGAGCGCGAAGTTGGGGATGCGACTCGCCCCACGGCGCAGGACCTTGCCGCCTCGCCGACGCGCATCGATGTTGAAGGCCTTGACCTGTTTTACGGCGACCATCATGCGCTCAAGGACGTGAGCATCAAAATTCGTGACAAGCAGATCACCTCGTTCATCGGGCCTTCGGGCTGCGGAAAGTCGACGCTGCTGCGCTGCTTTAACCGTATGAACGACGGTATCAAGGATTGCCGCATTGAAGGCAAGATTGCACTCGACGGCCAGAATATCCTGGGCGATTACGATATCTGCCGCTTGCGCCAGCGCGTGGGTATGGTGTTCCAACGCCCCAATCCGTTTCCCATGAGCATCTACGACAACGTCGCCTACGGTCCTCGCGGCATGGGAGTGCGCGACCGCGTCGCGCTCGACGAGCTGGTCGAAGACTCCCTGCGACGCGCCGCGCTGTGGGACGAGGTCAAGGACAAGCTCAGGGAATCGGGTCTGGGTCTTTCGGGCGGCCAGCAGCAGCGTCTGTGCATCGCCCGTGCGCTGGCCGTGCAGCCCGACATTCTGCTGATGGACGAGCCGACCTCGGCGCTCGACCCCGTATCGACGCTGGTGGTGGAGCAGCTGGCCTGCGAGCTCAAGGAGACCTGCACGTTGGTGGTCGTTACGCACAACATGCAGCAGGCTGCGCGCATTTCCGACTCGGTTGCGTTCTTTTTGCTGGGCGAGCTGGTGGAGCATGCGCCCACCGCTCAGCTCTTCAAAAACCCGACCGATCCGCGCACGGCGGATTATTTGACGGGCCGTTTTGGCTGATACCATCTAGTGCAGGCGCCTTTAGGGTTAAGATGCGGTCATGCCGGCCGCAGAGGGGTTCAACATGATCTATTACGTCGAGGACGATGACAACATCAGGGATTTGACGGTCTACGCACTGCGCAAGCAGGGAATCGAGGCCGAGGGCTTTTCGTGCGATGGCGAGTTTAAGGCCGCCGTGGCGCGACGGGTGCCCGATGCTGTGCTGCTCGACATCATGCTGCCCGATACCGACGGCTTGGCGATTATGCGTCGCCTGCGTGCCGATCGCCTGACGGCGACGGTGCCCATTATGATGCTCACCGCCAAGGACACCGAGCTCGACAAGGTCATGGCGCTCGATGGCGGTGCCGACGATTATCTGACCAAGCCGTTTTCGCTCATGGAGCTTGCCAGCCGTTGCCGTGCGCTGCTGCGCCGCGGCGGCATGGTCAAGCAGGCGAGCGATGTGCTCAGCGTGGGCGATATCGTACTTTCGCCCAGCCACCGCGAAGTGACTGTTGCCGGTGAACCGCTCAAGCTCACGCTGCGCGAATTCGACCTGCTCGAGTACCTCATGCGCAAACCTGGCGTGGTCTTTACTCGCGAGTCGCTGCTGCAGAGCGTATGGGGCTGGGACTTCGACGGCGGTTCGCGCACCGTCGACGTGCATGTGCAGACGCTCCGCCAAAAGCTCGGCGAGCGTGCGAGCGCCATAGAGACCGTGCGCGGCGTGGGCTATCGTCTGGCCGAGCCTACGGCCGATGACGATGCCGAAGGAGCCGACAGCGCGGCTAGCGCATCGGAGGAGTAGCTCGTGGTCTTAGCCCCCCAGGGAAAACGTACCCTGTCACATCGCGTGTTCGCGACGATTTTTCTCTGCGCTATGGCGGTTATCGTGGCGTTTACGGTGTTTGGCGCGTTCTTTGTGCAAAATACCCTGGCAGATGCCACGAGCGCCAACCTTTCGCAGGAAACCGGGCTTATTGCCGCTGCCCTCAATGAGCAGCAGGAGCCCATTGCCTTTCTGCGCAGTCTCGATCGCGAGGACTTGCGCATCACGCTGATCAACAAGGACGGGTCGGTTGCCTACGACAACGAGGCGTCGCCTTCTATGCTGCCCAATCACGGCGATCGTCCCGAGGTCGCCAAGGCTTTCGAGAGCGGCTCGGGTTCTGCGGAGCGCTCGAGCGCCACGCTCGACGAGATTATGCTGTACCGAGCCGTCCGACTTAATAACGGCCAGGTTGTTCGCTTGGCGCAGGCCCAGCCTGGCGTTGCGGCGATTCTGATGTCTCTCGTGGCGCCGATGCTGCTCATTGCGGCGGCAGGTGCGGTGCTCTCGTTTTTCTTGGCGCGTCGTGAGTCCCGCGCCATCATTGAGCCGTTGCAGGAGGTCGATCTGGACCATCCTCGCCGCAGCTACGAGCATGCTTATGCCGAGATGGTTCCCATGCTCGAGCGCATTGAGTCGCAACGCCAGGAGCTCAAGCGCCAGATGGCGGTGCTGTCGGACAACGACCGCATGCGCCGCGAGTTCACGGCCAATATCACCCATGAGCTCAAGACCCCGCTTACGGCAATCTCGGGCTATGCCGAGCTCATTGCGAACGGCATGGTCGAGGGTGAGGACGATTTGCGCACCTTTGGCGGCCGCATCTACCGTGAGGCGGGCCGTTTGGCGGCGCTCGTCAACGATATCCTCACGCTTTCGAACTTGGATGAGGCCGAGCGTGCGAGCGATGGCGAGGCGGTGCCTATTGGCTCCACGGAGCCCATTGAGCTTTCGCGTGCTATCTATGCGGTCGAGCAGCGTCTTGAGCAGGTCGCTCGTCAGGCAAATGTGGCGATAGGCCATGAGACCAAGCCTGTGGTCGTCGAAGGCGTATCGCGTCTGATCGATGAGCTCATCTATAACCTGGCGAGCAACGCCATTCGCTACAACCGGCCCGGCGGTACGGTGACGTTGCGGTGCGGAACCAACGACGACGGGCACCCGTATCTGTCGGTTGCCGACACGGGTATTGGCATTGCGCCCGAGGAGCAGGGTAAGGTGTTCGAGCGTTTCTATCGCGTTGACAAGAGTCGTTCTAAAGCGCGCGGTGGAACGGGTCTGGGTCTGGCCATCGTCAAGCATGCCGCCCTGTATCATCACGCCTCGCTCGATCTGTCAAGCGAGTTGGGGGTGGGGACCACCATCACGGTGACGTTTCCCGTGCAACAGGACGAGCAGTTCGTGTAGCGGTACTGCAAACATGTGAATTTCACGCCGCATCGGGGCTGCCGGTGCGGCGTTAATGTTGCGCAACAATGGTGTAAGCGCTGTATCTTATGTATAGAGTTCGGACATGGCAAGAAGATGCGATATTATACGAGCAGTTTTGTCGATATGAACTAGGGAAATGAAAGGCAAGCTGCATGACCCTTCTCGAACTGTTCCAGCTGCTTAAAAAGCACCTTAAGCTGGTCATCGCCCTCCCGGTGGTCTGCGCGATCGCCATGGGCGTCGTGTCCTTTACCATGATGGACAACACCTACACCGCCACGACGAGCATGTACATTCTCGCCAAGACCGATGGTAGCCAGACGAGCTACTACAACGACCTGTCGGCGAGCCAGATGCTCTCCAACGATATCGCGACGCTGCTCGATAGCGACAGCGTCAAGAGCGGCGCTGCTAAGGAGCTTGGCCTTTCCAACTTGGATGATTACAAGGTGAGCGTTACGAGCGAGACCACGACTCGTGTCATTTCGCTGTCCGTGACCGGCGACAGCCCCGACGGTGCCGCCGCTGTCGCCAACGCCATTGCCAACTCGGTGTCTACCGTGGCTCAGGACGTTGACGCCGCCCAGGCCGTCAACGTGATCGATAAGGCAAAGATCCCCAACCAGCCCAGCGGCCCCAACCGCAAGCTCTACATCGCGGTCGCCGCTCTGGCCGGCCTGTTCGTCGCCGTTGCAATTGTCGTGCTGCTCGACATGCTCAATACCCGCGTCCGCTCCGTTGACGATGCCGTCGAACTGCTCGGTGTGCCCGTTATCGGTCGTTTCCCCGTTTTGAAGGGCGGTAAGTAATTCATGGCCCGTAAAAAGAAAACCAGCGATACCCTCGCCTTTAGCAACGCAGCCAAGACGCTGCTGGCAAACATTCGCTTTGCGAGTGTCGATACGCCGATCAAGTCCATTACCTTGACGTCCTCCATCCCTAACGAGGGCAAGTCCACCATTGCGGTCAACCTGGCTCAGGCCATTGCGACCAGCGGCAAGAGCGTCCTTCTCGTCGAGTGCGACATGCGTCACCGTGCGCTTGCCAACCTGCTGGGCCTCCGTCATTCCGGTGGCCTGTACGCCGTCCTTTCCGACCAGATGTCGATTGACGAGGCTGTCGTCGAAACCGGCCAGCCCAACTTCTTCTTCCTCGATGCCGAGCCGCGCATTCCCAACCCGGCTGACATTATCGCCTCGCGCCGCTTTGCCAAGCTGGTTGCCGCGCTGGAGGAGAAGTACCAGTACGTCATTTTCGATACGCCGCCCGTGGGCACCTTTGTTGATGCCGCCGAGGTCGCCGCGATTACCGACGGCACCATCTACGTTATCCGTGAGGACTTCGCCAAGCGCAACGAGATCATTGCCGCCTTCGACCAGCTCAACAAGGCCGAGGTTAACGTAATTGGCACGGTCATGAACTGCTGTGAGACCTCGAGCCATGACTACTATTACTCTTACTTTGGCGAAGACAAGGGTCAGAACAACGCTGTTGCCGGAGTTAACCCTGCTGTTGGCGGTGCCGCTGCAACGGGGACCCCTGCGAAGGCGAAGCGTTTTAAGAAATAGCAACGACGCAGATAAGAGGGCGATATGAGAGACATCCACTGCCATATCCTGCCCGGTGTTGACGACGGCGCGGCGAACCTCGAGCAAAGCTTGGCAATGCTCGAGGCGGCCCGCGCCGTCGGCGTTACGCACATGGTGTGTACGCCACACTGCCGGGACCCGTATTTTGACTTCGAAAAAATGTGGGAGGCCTATCGACTGCTTAGCGCGCATGCGGGCGATATGCATTTGCAGATGGGCTTTGAGGTCAATCATGCCAAGCTCATGGATTTGGGCATCGAATGGGCCGATCGCCTGCATTTCGATGGCTCAAACGAGTTTTTGCTTGAGCTCTCGACACGTGCTGATTCGTATGACTTTGAGGAATACGAGAACACGATCTACGACTTGCAGTGTCGCGGTTACCAGGTGATTATTGCCCATCCCGAGCGCTATCGTGCGATTCAAAAGGATGTGAGCGTGGCTGAACGTCTGGTCGACCTGGGTTGCAAGCTGCAGGCTTCGGCGGACTTTATCGCAGGTGGACGATTCGGTCACGAAAAGAAGCCGGCGCAGCGCCTGTTTAAGCAAGGCCTGTACAGCTATATCGCGAGCGATGCCCACAACGTGGGCCACTACGATTGCCTAGCAAAAGCACGCGCGAAGTTTAGCGTGGGAGCTCATTTCCGCTAAAATTTTTCCCCAACGTTCGCATCGAATGAAGGGGCAGCTATGGATATCCAACTTAAGACGGGTTGCTTTGAGGACGCGGCGCTGGTGCGCCGCGTCGTTTTTATGGACGAACAGGGCTACGAAAACGAGTTTGACGCTATCGACGAGGCCCCGAGTTGCATCCACGTGACGCTTTATGTTGACGGCGAGCTCGCGGGCTGTTCGCGCGTGTTTCCCGAGGAACTCGAGCGTGTGGCCGACGCGGAGGCCCCGGTGTCGCCGGCGTGCGATATGGACGAAGGTGTCGCGGCGGGGGAGACATACATTATGGGCCGCGTTGCGGTGCTATCCTCAATGCGTCGCCGCGGTCTGGCGAGCAAGATTGTCGAGGCCAGCAATGCTGCTGCACGCGATGCTGGCGCCAAGCTCATAAAGCTGCATGCGCAGGAGTACGTGCTGCCGCTCTATGCCAAGGCCGGCTACACGCAGATCGCGCCGGTGGACTACGAAGACGAAGGTCAGCCCCACGCCTGGATGGCCAAGCGCATGGGCGACAGATAGGGACGTTCCTTTTCTGCCGGCAGTCGGGGACACTCCTTGGCAATCGACGCACGGGTATTCCAACATACAGTTTTTCGATTCCGTATGTATATATGCGCGCTAATAGGTTATAAAATCTAAGTCTGAACATAGCAGGTCTGCGATGCGGCTCGGGCAACCGGGCCGTTTTTGCGGGCAGGGGTAGCGCGAAAGGACTGCACATGCGTCAATTTAAGACCGAGAGCAAAAAACTGCTCGACCTCATGATCAACTCCATCTACACCAATAAGGAAATCTTCCTGCGCGAGCTTATCTCCAACGCGAGCGATGCCGTCGACAAGCTCAACTTTAAGAGCCTTCAGGATCCGAGTGTCAAGCTCGACCAGGGCGACTTGGCCATCCGTGTTTCCTTTGATAAGGACGCCCGCACCATCACTATTTCGGATAACGGTATCGGCATGACCGCCGAGGAGCTCGAGCGCAACCTGGGCACCATCGCCCATTCCGGCTCCGAGGAGTTTAAGACCGAGAACGCCGAGCAGCAGGGCTCCGATGTCGACATCATCGGTCAGTTTGGCGTGGGTTTCTACTCCGCCTTTATGGTCGCCAGCCACGTGAAGGTCGTCAGCCGCGCTTATGGCGAGGATACCGCCCACGTTTGGGAGTCCGACGGCCTTGAGGGCTACACCATCGAGGATGGCGAGCGTGCTGAGCACGGTACCGATGTCATCCTGACGCTGCGCGAGAACGAGAAGCTCGATGCCGATGGCGAGGCCGAGACCTACGATCGCTTCCTGACCGAGTGGGGCCTCAAGAGCCTGATTCAGCAGTACAGCAACTATGTGCGCTACCCGATCCAGATGATGGTGAGCAAGAGTCGCCAGAAGCCCAAGCCCGAGGACGCCGGCGACGACTATAAGCCCGAGTACGAGGACTATCAGGAGCTCGAGACCATCAACTCCATGACGCCGATCTGGAAAAAGCGCAGCTCCGACGTTGAGCAGAAGGATTACAACGAGTTCTATAAGTCCACGTTCCACGACTTTGACGATCCTGCGCGCACCATCAGCTTCCACGCCGAGGGCACGCTCGAGTATGACGCCCTGCTGTTTGTGCCGGGACGCGCGCCGTTCGATCTGTACAGCAAGGACTACGAGAAGGGTCTGGCGCTCTACAGCTCCAACGTCCTGATCATGGAGAAGTGCGACGACCTGCTGCCCGACTACTACAACTTTGTCCGCGGCGTCGTGGATTCCGCCGACGTGTCGCTCAACATCTCGCGCGAGACGCTGCAGCAGAACCGTCAGCTCAAGGCCATCGCCAAGCGTGTGGAAAAGAAGATTACCGCCGACCTTGAGGATATGCGTGACAACGACCGCGAGGCCTACGAGAAGTTCTTTGAGAACTTTGGCCGCGGTCTTAAGTACGGCATCTACTCGAGCTATGGCATGAAGGCCGATGAGCTCGCCGACCTGCTGCTGTTCTGGTCTGCCAAGGA
>CABUTP010000043.1 GCA_902494545.1 uncultured Collinsella sp.
AAGCTCGTGCCCAGAAGGCCGTTGATCTCGGTCAGGTTGGGCTTGACCAGCTCGGGCTTAATTTCGGACTTAAGGGCGGCCTCGAGCGAAGCACCCGAGGTATCGAGCAGCACCTTGGCTCCGGCGTTCTCGGCAATGCCCGTGATCTTGGCATAGTAGTCTGCCTCGACACCGCGGGGCAGAGAACCCGAAATGGTGACAACGTCGGCCTTGCCCGCAAGCTCGGTAAACTTGGCGGTAAAGGCATCGAGCTCCTCGGGGGCAATTGTCGGGCCACTCTCGAGCAGCTCAGTCTGGTTGCCGGCGTGGAGGATGTTGAGGCAAATGCGAGTCTCGCCCTTGATGGGCACAAAGTCGTTGTTAATACCGTTGGCGTCCATGAGCTCAGCCATGTAGGCGCCCATGTGGCCGCCGAGCAGACCGGTTGCCACAACGTCGTCGCCCAGCTGACCCAGCACACGGGCCACGTTGAGGCCCTTGCCGCCGGCGGTCTTTTCGGGCGTCACGCGGTTGACGTCGTCGATAACGAGCTCGTCGAGCTGATAGCGCGTATCGACAGACGGGTTCATCGTAACGGTGAGGATCAATTTTAGCTCCTTATCTCGCAGGCTCCTTGTGCCTCGCGATACGAGTCGACAAAACGGAATTACAGGATCTCAATCGTGAACGAGCGAACGACGGTCTCCTTGGGCTTGGCGACAAGGCAGCCGCGCTTATGCTCAAGCACGTCGTCCTCATCGGAGCAGGTCGAAAGGCCGCCCCAAGGCTCAACCGCCACAAAATCGCCCTCGGGCTTGCTCCACACAATGAGATATGGGAAGCCCTCAAAGCTCAGGCGGACGCCCTTGTCCTCGCCCTTTTTGGAAAGCGTGACCTGACGGCTCTCGAGCACGTCAAAGATGGTCTCCGCAAAATCGAAGAGCTCATGCGACAAAGGCAGCGTCTTTCCCACCATGGGGTTCTTGGAGCGCCTGTCCACATCAATCAATCCGGTCGAGGGAACGGCGGTGCAGAGCTCCGCAGCCTCGTCTTTCTCAAAGCGCAACTCGTAGTCCGTATAGGCCTCGCCCTCATCGAGCGGGCACTTAAATCCGGGATGACCGCCAATAAAGAACGGCATGTCCTCGGTGCCCTCGTTGGTGACCTCGTAGGAAACGCGCACGGCAGCGTCCTCGAGCGTATAGCGGGCGACAAGCTTAAACGGATACGGATAATCGCTCAGCAGCGCGGCGTTATCCTCCGAAGCCAGGCACATCGCCAGCTCGTTGTCGCTCTGGCTCAGCAGCTTCCACTCCTGTTTGCGCGCAAACCCATGGCGAGCGAGCTTTACATGATGCCCGGCAAACGTCATGGCGTTGTTATCGCGCAAGCCTCCGCAAATCGGGAAGCAAATCGGTGCCTGGCCGGACCACACGGCGGGATCGCCCTGCCACAAGTACTCGCGACCTCCAGCCTCAATCGAGGTAAACGAGCCGCCGGCCGTGGAGACCTTGATAGAAATCGAATCGTTGGAGAGAGCGTATTCCATTGCCCATCCTTTCGAACAACTGCTTTTTGCTCGCAAGAACCCGTCTCGGCCCTGACCAAAGGACAAACCCGCACGTTCATCGATGCGTCCGGTTTCCCAGGCATGCAACGGGGTACCATACAGACATTGATGCAATTACAGCTGAAAGGCCTTCTTATGCGAACCATCATCCTTTATGCCTCACGCCACCACGGCAATACGAAAAAGCTCGTGGACGCCATCGTCGAGGCGCACCCCGAAATCGATACCCTCGACGTGAAGTCACTCGGTAAAAACGAGTACCCCGACCTGCACGAATACCATCTGATCGGCGTCGCCACAGGCATTTATTACTCCGAGATCGACAAAGATATGGCGCGCGTGCTCACGAACGTGCTGCAGCCGCAGGACAAGGTGTTTGGCCTTATGACCTACGGTGGCAAAAACAAGTGGTACGGCAAGGATATCGATGGCATCTGCCGCATGAGGCAGGCCATCTTTATGGGCGTCTACGGCTGTCCCGGCTTTGATACGTGGGGGCCGTTCAAACTCACCGGCGGTGTCCAGAAGGGGCACCCAACTGCCGAAGAGATTAAGGGAGCTGTCGATTTCTTCGACAAAATCGAAGATGAGTACGGCGATATCATCGTCGAAGAGTATGCCAAGCGCGAGAAGCGTCTAGCATACGAAAAGGAGCATCCCGCGGGGGGTCTTGTGGCCGGCGTCAAGCGCACGGCAAAGAAGATCGCTAACAAGCTGTAACTGTTAAGGTGCTTTTGAGCGTTTAACCCATACGGCGGGTCCGAGCAGATTCGGGCCCGCCGTCTTTTTCTATCGTTACTTGGTAAAGGCGTTGCCGACGCTCTGGCCGCCAACATACGTCTCGACGAGGGTGAGCTCATGGTCGAACACGACAAAGTCGGCGTCGCGACCCGGCATGATGCTGCCGCACTTATCCTCGATGTGCGCGGAGCGTGCCGGCACCTCGGTTGCCATGCGAATGGCGATATCGGCGCTGGCGATGCCCCAGTCGACGATGTTCTTGACGCCCTGGGCAAGCGTGAGCACCGAGCCGGCAATGCTCTTGCCGTCGGCGAGCCAGCACAGGTTGTCCTTCATGATGACGTCCATGCCACCACTGGTGTAGCTGCCCTCGGGCATGCCGCCGCAGCCCAGGCAGTCAGTGATGAGCACCGTGTGTTGCCAGCCCTTTGCCTGCAGCAGCGCCTTGATGGCGGCAGGGTTTACGTGCTTGCCGTCACAGATGATCTCGGCGTAGGTCTCGGGCGTGGACATGGCAGCGCCCACGACACCGGGCTCACGGTGATGCAGCCCGCGCTGGCCGTTATAGGTATGCGTAAAGCAGCTGGCACCGGCGTTGATGGCGGCGATGCACTCATCGTAGGTGGCGTCGGAGTGACCGATGCTGGTCACCACACCCTTGGCGTTCAGAGCAGCCGCATAAGCAGCGGCACCGTCGCGCTCGGCCGCCATGGCGCTCTTAACGATGCGACCGCCCGCGGCCTCCTGCCACTGGTCGAAGACCTCCTCGGAGGGATCGATAAGATAAGCGGGGTTCTGCGCGCCCACGTGCTTCATGGTAAAGAAGGGGCCCTCCAGGTAGATGCCCTGAATGCGAGCACCGCAGAAGTCGGGGCCGCGGCCCTCGTCAGCCTGGGCGATGGCGGCGCAGGCATCCTTGATCTGCTCGACGCCATCGGTGAACGTCGTGGGCAGCCAGCTGGTGGTACCGCGACGGGCGAGCTCGGTCGAGCTGATATCAATGCCCTCGGGATCGTTATCGGTAGTTGAGTGGTTGTAGAAGCCATGGATGTGAGTATCGACCATACCCGGTGCGATCCACGATCCCGTGTAGTCCTTAATCTCGCAAGAGGGCTCGTCGGCCTGCCAGGCGCCAAAAACGCCATCCTCGACCATAAGATAGCCGCCCAGTTGCGGGCCTGCCGGCAAGAAGAACTTGTCAGCCTTAATTGCGTACGTGCTCATATGCACTCCTTGCTTCTAAAGCAGTTGACTGTGGTGATGCTTATACCCAGCTCACGTAAAACAAAAAGCGCCCGCCCGCCGTTATGAGCGGACGGGCGCCCTTACAGGGGGACGCGATTAAGCGGTGAAGGGGTGAATCGTCACGCCCTTAACCACGCGGTTGACCGTGCCAGTGGGGCTCGGCGTGTCGGGCGTGTTGCCCACGCGCACGGAGTTGAGCAGGCTGATAGCCTGGGCAAACATCACGAACGGCAGGGCAAGGTAGCCCTCGGGAAGCGCCTCGTAGCCCTTAAAGGTGAAGGACTCGCCCTCGTAGACGGTAGCGCCATCCTGCTGAACGGCAACGGTGTGCTGAGCGATCTTGTCGCCACCGATCTCGTTGAGGATGTCGATGTCGTACTGACGGGTGTAGGCGTCGTTATTGACGAACACGAAGACGAGCGTCTTATCGTCGACGAAGGACTTAGGTCCGTGACGATAGCCCATGGAGGTGTCGTAGGAAGTAGCGACCAGACCGTGAGCGAGCTCGAGGATCTTGAGCTGACTCTCCTGAGCAAGGCCACCGAAGGAGCCAGAACCCAAGTAGGTCACGCGGTTGAAGTCGCCAGCCAGGTAATCGGCGATCTCGGGCTCACGGGAGATGACCTCCTCGCCCATCTTGGCGATGGTCTCGACCCACTCGGCCTTCTGCTCGTCAGAGGCAGTGTCGAAAATAAGGGTGGAGAGCAGGGTCATGCAGGAATAAGAACCGGTCATGGCGAAGCCCTTGTCGTTGGCGCGCGGAATGAGCAGCGTCAGCGCATTGGGATCATCGGCAGACTCGACGGCAAGCTTGCCCTCGGGTGCGCAGGTGATGTTGAGGAACTTGACGTTGTGGACGAGCTCCTTGGCAACGGCAACGGCGGCAAGGCTCTCGGGGCTGTTGCCAGAGCGGGCAAAGGAGACCACGAGCGTGGGATCCTCGGCGCGCAGGAAGTCGCGCGGGGCGCTCACGATGTCGGTCGTGGCGATGGGCTTAAAGTCGTAGAGATCAGTGTTGCCAGCGTGACGCAGGTACGGGGCGCATGTATCGCCAACGTAGTCGGACGTACCGGCACCGGTGAAGACAACGGACAGACGACCCTCGCCCATAGCGCGAGCCTCGGCCAGGAAGGCCTCGATGGCCTCCTTGTTCTCGCGATAGATGTTGAGCGTATCACGCCAAAGCTCGGGCTGCTGAGCAATCTCGGCCGTGGTAATCTGGGCGCCGAGCTCGGTGAGCTCCTCGACACTCTTCTCGAACATTTCTAATACCTCTCTCTAGAAGTAAACCTCTGACGTGCAATTATACACTTCGGTTGGTTATCTGGTAGTAACCAGTTAAATGCAAAGAATCACCATATGGAAACGATACAAACACTAGTTGCTGCGCTGGTGGTAAACCTTGTATTTAAACTGATCGGCACGAGCAACCGAGAGTGTATACTCCACAACCTCGTTTGACTCGTTATACGTAGTCCTGACCAAATCGAGCACAGGCGAGCCCTCGACAATTCCCAAAAGGTGGGCATCGGTGGGACGGGCTATGCTCGCATAGAACTCCTCTTCGGCCACGCGTATCTTTTGCTGAAAGTCTTGCTCAATCACATCGTAAAGCGGCTTACGCTCCAGCAGCGGCCGCTTTAGGGACAGAAATTGACGAACCGGTAGATAGCTGCGTTCGACCATCATGGGCATGTTGTCGGCAGAACGAAGGCGCTTGAGCTTAAAAATGCGATCGCCGATACGCAATCCCATATGCTCGGCCAGATTCTTATCGGCCTCCATCTCGCAAAACTCGAGAATCGTGGTCTCGGGGTCGCGCCCCATCGCGCGCATCTGCTCGGTAAAGCTGTAGGACTGCATAAGATTGGTTGCCTTTGCCGAACGGTCGGTCACAAAGGTACCGCGACCGTGCTGCCGAACCACCAGTCCTAAACGCTCCAGTTCCTGCAGAGCCAGGCGTACCGTAGTGCGCGAGAGACCATAGCGCTCCGAAAGTTCGCGCTCGGAAGGAATCATGTCACCGGCGCGATATTCATGGTCAATCTTTTCGGTCAGAATATCGACCAGCTGATCGTACAGCGGTTGCTTACGCGCTCCGATCGCCATCCTATCCTCCCTTTTGCTCGAATTCGGCTAACTACCTAGGGTGTTATGCATTATCTGTCTGCCACACCCGAATCATTAAGAAAACAAAAGCCGCGCGCTCTTTCGAGCACGCGGCTTTTAACATACACATGGCTTAAGGGGTCGGGGTGTGAGCCGCGTAGGGACACACCCCTCAAGCTAGAGCCTTACCAGATGCTCGGCCAGAGACCAAGCGGGCCAGCGCCCAGGATGCCAAGGACGAAGAGCAGGAGAATGCCCTTGGTCGGGGTCCAGCTGTGCTTAGCGAACATGTAGTAAAGCAGCAGCGTAAGCATAAGCGGGACGAGCTTCGGGACGATGGTGTTGAGGGTGTCGGCAACAGAGAAGTTGACCGGATCCTCGGTAACGGTGCCGTAGGTCACGGACTCCATGCCGTTGCCCAGATCGGTGACGCCGCACTCGACAGCGTTGCCGTCGGCATCGGAAGCGGTAAGGGCGTTGCCGTCCTTATCGGTCATGGCGATGGTACCGGCCTCAGCGGTCTCGGTATCGATGCCCTCCATACCGGTGAAGTTCTCGGCCTCCTTCTCGGAGACGATCACGGTAGTAGCGGAGAGGCCACGGGTGGTGCCGTTGGGAATCTGGAGGTTGATCTGGGTGCCACCCATGGTGACGACCAGGCAACCGACGACGAAGACGCCCATGATGGAAGCGGCACGCGTGAAGGCCTGCATGTTGGCGGTCAGAGCGTCAATAGCGCTGGTGCCAAGCTTGTAGGACCAGTTCATGAGCCAGAAGCGCAGAGCGAACTGGACGACGTTGAAGATCACCAGGAAGATGATCGGCGCAGCGGCGTTACCGTTGATGGCCATGTTGGAGGTGATGCCGGCCGTGATAGGCACGAGCGTCAGCCAGAACAGGGCGTCACCGATACCACCGAGCGGGCCCATTGCGGCGACGCGGACGGCGCGGATCGTGGGGATGTCAACCTTGTTCTGCTCGAGCGAAAGCACGATGCCCATAACAAAGGTGACGAGGAACGGGTGAGTGTTGAAGAACTCCAGGTTGTGGCTCATGGAAGCCGCGAGGTCGTTCTTGTTGGTGTGGATCTTCTCCAGACCGGGGATGATGGAGTAGAGCCAGCCGGCGGCCTGCATACGCTCGTAGTTGAACGAGGCCTGCAGGAAGCAGGAGCGCCAAGCCATCTTGTTGAGGGTCTTCTGGTCGAGCTGCGGAGCAGGAGTGAGATCCTCGTAGTGCTCCGGGATTACATACTCATTAGATGCCATCTTCGAAGTCACCTCCGTCAGAAACAGCTGCACCCTTCAGCTCGGTCTGCTGCTGGAAGTCCCAGAAAGCGATGCCGAAGCCGATGAGAGCGAGGATGAGCAGAGCAGGGGTTGCCAGAGAATCGTTGGCAACGGTGATGAGCGCGAGGCCAAAGCCCATGAGGAAGAAGCCCCACATATCGCGGTTCATCATAACCTTGAGCAGGACGGCGAAGCCGACGAAGCGCATCATGCCGCCTGCAGCGGACAGACCGGTCTGCAGCCAAGTCGGGATGGCGGAAGCGATGGTCTGACCAATGGTAGCGCCAGCGATGAAGAACAGGGTGACGACGACAGCGAAGATCAGGCCGAGCAGAGCCATGGCGAAGTAGTTCAGGCGCTCGATGCCCTTGGTGTCCGCGTTGTGAGCCATGTTATCGGCCGTGGACATAAGCGGGGACATAAGCGTGAAGACCAGGGTAACGCCGAGCTGACCAAGCAGAGCGAACGGAATGGCAAGGCCGACTGCCGCGTTGGGCTCGAGACCCGTAGCGATAGCGAGAATGGCTGCCATGATGCCGCCAATGACGGCGTTAGGCGGCTGAGCGCCTCCGATCGGCATGTTGCCGATCGTCATGAGCTGATAAGTACCACCCACGAGAAGACCGGTGTTGAGGTCGCCAAGGATAAGACCGATGACGGCGCCGGTGACGATGGGCTGATAGAGAGACTCGAGGAAGTCAAACTGGTCGATTGCCGCGATGAACGTGACGACGAAGACCAGAGCGATCTGGATGATCGAGTATTCCATCTTGCTCCTCCTTTCAAAATGAATGTACGCACTTTGGATATCACGTACAGAACGTCAGGGTTTCACTCCTGACAACGTGGATCACGAGGATTACGAGAAGAGCTTGCTCGTGTCCTCAACAGGCGTGCTCGGAACGCGCCTGATCTCCAACTCCACCCCCAATTCCTGCAGCTCTTTAAACGCAGCGACATCCTCGTCGTTAACTGCGACGGAGGTGGCGACTTGGCGCTTTCCTTCCGACATGTGCATGTTGCCGATGTTTACCTTCTTTATAGGCACACCGCCCTTGACGAGCGTAAGCACGTCTTCCGGTGTTTCGGCCACGATGAAGATCTTCTGGCGCGGGCTCGCCTTGCCAATGACGTCGATGGTCTTCTGCAGAGAGAAGAAACGCGTAGCGACGCCGGCGGGAGCGGCCATCTTCATGAGGTTCTGGCGCATGGTGTTGGTCGCCACGTCGTCGTTGGCGACGAGGATGAGGTTGGAGCCCAGAGTGGAGTTCCACTGGGTGGCAACCTGACCATGAACCAGTCGGTTATCGATGCGGGTAAGAAGAATGTTGGGTTCTGCCATGTTGATCAGCTTCCTTTCGTTATTTGCTGACGACAGTTACTTGATCTCCTGAATCGCGTAACGCGAAACATCTACGACGGCTCCGGATCGGACTTTGATCTGGACCTTCTCGCCTTCGATGCCTTTGACGGTTCCGTAGATACCGCCGGCGAAAAGAACCTCCTGACCCGGCTTGAGCTCGGTGTGCAGCTCCTTGAAGTACTTTTGCTTCTTCTTCATGTTGATTTGCGACCAGATGGTGTAAATCAAGCCCATGATGGCAAGCAGGCCTAAAAGGGCGACCGAGGAGCTCAGGACGTTGGCTCCGAAATCGGCCATTAGATGCCGTCCTCGTCGCCGAAGATATCCTCTTCCTCGGAGCCGGCAACGGATGCGACCGTCTGGGCGGTGATGCCCGTCTGGCCAACGGTCACGGCCTGCTCGCCAAGCTCGGCGAGCGTGGCGTTGCCGCGGAGGAACAGAAGCTCAATAACCATGGGAAGGTTGGTGCCAGTCAGAACCTCGACGTTGTCGACATCCTGGGCAATCATCATCGACTGGTTGAACGGGGTGCCGCCAAGCAGGTCGGTAAAGACGAGCACGCCATCGCACTCCTCGCGCATGGCGGTAATAGCGGCGCGGAGATCCTCACCGTAGGAAGCAGCCTGGTCGCCCTCAAAAGGAACGACGGTAAAAGCAGGCTGGTCGCCGGCAACCATAGCGATAGCGCTTGCAAGGCCGGGTGCGAACTGTCCATGACCGGTAAGAATAAAGCCAACCATTCAAATTTCCCTTCCGAAGGTGTGTACAATCTGAGTCCGATGATTTTCGGAAGCCAGCGGGCGCTCGCCCTTAAAGCTTCTTAGAAAGCGTTCTTTGAAGACCAGTGGTTTCTAAACTGGTAGTAACCACGTGACGTGTTGTTGTCACTATATCACCCCAGAAGAGGTCGCTTTCGTTGATTCATACGGTAAAACGTTTTTGCACCGCTCACGGTGATAAATCGACCGTTTACCGGTCGTTAACACTTCTACCTGCGGTTTTGAAACCGTTTCGAAATGCTTTGGCAAAA
>CABUTP010000044.1 GCA_902494545.1 uncultured Collinsella sp.
CCATACTCCATTCAACCTGAGCCCCCAGGCCTTCAGCATGCTGTTGAAACCGCTCACCAAGTTCGGCACCGCTCAGCAACGGAATGCCAGGATAATTCTCAATCTCGTTGCTCGTGGCAATCTGTCCGCCCGACATGCCCTGCTCAAGGACAGTCGTCGTCAGGTTGGCGCGCGCCGCATAAATGGCGGCAGCATAGCCCGCGGGGCCGCCGCCGATGATCGCAACATCGATTGTCTGATCGGTAATCATGAAGAGTCCTCTCGTCGAAACGTTGTCGTTCTTTGCGCTCATACCCAAATTTTCGTGAACGTGACACTCATGCACTACAATGATAAATCCGTGTTACAACGTCGAAGGGGAGTTATCGATGGATCAGACGCAGACGAGCGACGACGCTCCCCTGCTCACGCACAGCACTCCCCAATCGGAGCAAACCACACTCTTGGCTCAGCAAAAACCTCTCGTGACCATCGTGCACGCCTCGGTCGGCTCGGGTCACAAGGCCGCCGCAAATGCGATTGCGCAAGCATTCGACCTCATCCGCGGCACCAATGGAATCCCCGAGGATGTTGAGATTGAAGTGCTCGATATCCTTGATTTTGGACGTATTAAATTCGATGGCAATAAGACCGCGGCTTCTTTTACAGGAGCCACGCGCCCCATTTACGATCTGACCTGGAGATATACGCTTACGGGACATCTTCTCTGGGGTGGCGGCACGGCATGGTCGCGAATTATGTTCCCCGCCTTCAACGAATATATACGTAGCCGCAGGCCCATAGCCGTGGTCGCAACGCACATCACAGCAGCCAATGTTGCCGTGGGCGCCCGCGTAATTACGGGTATCGATTATCCAATCGTCTGCGTCCCGACCGACTACGAAGTCGAGGGCTGGTGGCCCCACAAGGACACCGATCTCTTCTGTGTTGCCAATGAATTCATGGCCGAAACGCTGCGTCCGCGCAAGGTGCCCGAGACAAAGATTCGCATTACCGGCATTCCTATTCGCGCCGGATTCGACACGGATTACGATCGCGAGGAAGAGCTAGCCAAGTTCAAACTCCCCGCCGACAAGACCGTCGTGTTGGTAATGGCCGGTGCCAGCTTGTCTCAGCCTTACGTCCGCTTTCGCGCGGCGATGGACCACACACTCCCCTTCCTGCGAAGCTTCGAAGACATGCACTTTGTATTTTTGCCCGGCAAAGACGTGGAGTATGCCACCCGGCTGAAGACGCTCTTCGATGCCATGAAGCTCGAGAACGTCACGGTGCTGGACTATGTCGACGACATGGCGGCCCTCATGCACGGCTGCGACCTGGCAATCCTCAAATCGGGCGGACTCACGGTCACCGAGTGCCTATGCGCACATCTGCCGATGATCCTGCTGGGCAAGTCCTATGGCCAGGAAAAGGCCAACACCACTATGCTCACCGGCATGGGCGCCAGCATGCACGTCACCACGGCACGAGAGCTCATCGTGACGTTGCGCCATCTCCACGATCATCCGGAGTCGCTCAAGGCATTGCTCATCAATGGCGAAGTACTGCGCCGCCCCCACGCAGCCGAAGACATCGCGATCGCCACCATGGAACTCGCAGGCAAACCCCAAAAGCGCAAACGAGCCTTCTGCCGCTTCTACTGGGGCGAAAAACCCGCGCATATCCGCTAGCGTCTTAAAGTCCGCTTGCCTGTGGGAGGCCCCTATATATCATCCCGTGCTCAAACATTCTCGCTTCGCTGCGAAACTGCGCGCGGGATGATATATAGGGGCCTCCCACAGGCAAGCTGCGTTTACGTGTTAGCAGTTACGCCAGATTCCCCACCATTAGAAAATACAAAGGTGAATCCGGAAAATTCAAATGCAGTAAGCCAATGCGACAAAGGGACTGTTCCTTAGTCGCATTGGCTTACTAGAAAAGTAAATTATGTCTCAAGCGAGTAGCCGCCCGCCCGCCTCTCACACATATCGTTCCACGCGCAGTTTCGCAGCGAGCGAAGCGAAGCGAGAATGTTTGAGCATGGAATGATATGTGGGAGAGGCGGGCGGGAGGGATACGAGCGCCCCGCGAGAATGATTGAGCATAGAATGCTATATAGGGGCCTCCCACGGGTGAGCGGACGGAAGCGTCTAAGCAACACCGCTAGAACCGAAACCGCCGGCTCCTCGGTCGGTTTCGTCTAGTTCTTGTACTTCTACGAGGTTGACCGTGGGGACTTCTTGGATGACGAGCTGGGCGATGCGGTCGCCTTTGTTGATTTGGATGTTGTTCGTGGGGTCTAGGTTGATGAGGATGACTTTGAGCTCTCCTCGGTAGTGGGCGTCGATAAGGCCAGGCGTGTTGACTATAGACAGGCCCTGCTTAATGGCTAGGCCGCTGCGGGGCTGGACGAAGCCGGCGTAACCGTCGGGCAGGGCGATGGCTAGGCCCGTGGAGACCAGACGACGCTCAAAGGGCTTCAGAATGCAATCCTCGTTGGAACGCAGGTCAAGACCGGCATCCGTGGGATGTGCGTATTTGGGAAGCTCGACCGTGGGGTCGAGACGTTTAATGTTAACGGTAATGTTGGACATGAAATCACCTTAGCTTGTCGAGCTCTTGCAGAAATTCATCGACATCTTTGAAATCGCGATAGACCGAGGCAAAGCGGATGTAGGCAACTTTATCAACCTTGGCCAACCGCTTGAGCACCATATCGCCCAGTTCGTGAGACGTAACGGCCGTGAGGGTACGGGAGCGAAGCTCAACCTCAATATCGTCAATGATCTCGTTGAGCTTTTTAGTGTCAATATCTCGCTTGATCGTGGCGCGCATCAAACCGACCAGCAACTTATTGCGATCGAACCGTTGCTTGGATCCGTCTGACTTAATGACCTCGATAGGGTCTTCACAACGCTCAAATGTCGTAAAGCGATAATTGCATGAGCAGCATTCGCGACGGCGCTTGATGGTGTTATTAGATTCCTGCATACGGGAATCAACGACGCGGGTATGTGCCTTGCCGCATTTGGGACAGCGCATGGTACCTCCTCTAAAACGATTACAAGGGTACCATGCGGCGGGACTTAAATCTTAGGAACGTGCGGGAACTTTAAGATGCGCACCGGCATCGAGCGAGCCATGCTCCAGGTGATTGACGTTGCGGATCATATCAGAGGTCTCCTGTGTGGAAAGGCCTTCAATCGGATGCTCCTGGGCAAGCGACCACAAGGAATCACCAGACTGAACACGGACGGTCTCGTAGGTAACGTTGGATACCGACTCGGCATATGCGGCGTGACGAGAGCTGAAGATCGAGGTAGCAAGTACAAAGAAGAGCGTGAACGCAACGGCCAGGGCGACAATCGTCGAGGCCTTCAGGGCAACGGGGGCCGAAGTCGTGGCGACGCACTGGCTGCGAAAGGGCCTACCAGGCAGTGTTAGGAAACCAGACCGACCGCCTTTGACAACCGTGAAAGCCGGCGCCGCAGGCGCCTCGAGCTTAAGGGCGAGGTTTCCCTGGACCATATCCGTTGCGTTCATCATGTTCTCCTCTCGCGTGTTTTGCTGAGAACAGTTTTATCAAGCCGCGCGGACAAAAATGTCTAGCGCGAGAACGAATGTTCGGTTATTATTATCTTCGAACAGTTGTTCCTGTCAAGCAATAATCGAACATTTGTTTGACATTGGCAGAGAGGACCCCCTGATGGCTCGCAAAATTACCAAGCGTCAGCAGCAGATTTACGACTTCATCAAGGAATATCAGCAGGAGAAGGGCTATCCGCCCAGTGTGCGCGAGATGGCATCGGCCGTAGGCCTCTCCTCCCCCAGCACGGTGCATGCTCATCTCTCTGCCCTGGAGGCTCGAGGACTGCTCAAGCGCGATGCCACCAAGCCTCGCGCCCTAGAGCTCTTTGATGAGGACGGATCCTCTGTTTCGATTTCCAAATCCGATGAACCCACGGCGCCCCGCGGAACGGTCTCGCTGCCGCTCGTCGGTCGCGTCGCGGCTGGGATTCCCATTCTGGCCGAACAAAATATCGAGGACACCTTTACCATCCCGACCGAAATCGCCACAGACCAGGGCTCCTTTATCCTTGAAGTGCACGGCAGCTCAATGATCAATGTCGGCATCTACAACGGTGACTACATTATCGTTCGCGAGCAAAAGAGCGCCATGAACGGCGAAATCGTCGTGGCTATGATCGATGGCTCGGCGACTGTCAAGACGTTCTACAAGGAGCAGGGGCGCGTGCGCTTGCAGCCCGAGAACGACACTATGGAGCCCATCTATGCGACGAACCCCGTTATTTTGGGTAAGGTTGTCGGGTTAATGCGCCGGTTCTCGTAATGCAAAAACGCATCACCATATTTGATACCGTCCGCGGGTTTACGATGCTGTCGATGGCAGGTTTTCACGCCTGCTACGATTTGGCCTACCTATATGGATGGGATATGCCATGGTTTACCGAAACGGTTTTCCAGGATATCTGGCGCGCAAGTATCAGCTGGGTATTTTTGTTTATCGCCGGTTGGATGTGCACGCTCTCGCGTAATAACGTTAAGCGCGCCCTCAAGTACGCGGCCGCAGCTTTGGTCGTATGGATTGCAACTACACTGGTATCAGTCGACGATTCGGTAAACTTTGGCATCATTTATTGCATGGCAGCGTGTACCGCGGTGGTTGCACTCACCCGTCCGTTACTTCAAAAAATACCGGGCTCGTGGGGCATCGCAGCGTGCCTTGTTCTTTTTGCCCTAACCTGGGGCATTCCAAAAGCGGTCTACCCACTCCCCTACCTGGCATGGCTTGGATTCCCAGGCCCGGGTTTTGTTTCGGGAGACTACTATCCGCTCATTCCGTTTGTCTTAATGTACCTTACCGGCTTCTTTACTGCCCAGGCAGCACAAGCATCAAGCCACGAAGCGCCGGCATGGGCATACGCCAATCCCATGCCGGCGCTCGCAGTCCTCGGTCGGCACGCCTTACCGTTCTACCTGCTCCATCAGCCTGTCATTCTAGGCGTGCTAGAGCTCGTTTATTCCGTACGATAGCGCTCAAGACGCGGCGCGATTCGGGCCGGCATCTTTGCCACAATGCGAACGCCGTCCTCTAGATATTCCTCATGCAGAAGGGTTCCCTGCTCATGCACCAGCGTAATGAGGGCACCCTCGCGATACGGGATATCAGCGGAGAGCAACACATCGGTGGCAGCTGCCTCACGAGCAATACGCTCGACGAGAACGTCGAGTCCCTCGCCCGTCTGGGCCGAGAACAACACGGCCTCGGGATAGCGACGATGGAAACTCAATCGATCGACGCTATCGAGTAGGTCGATTTTATTGAACACCGTAAGCGTCAAACGCTCGCCGGCACCGATCTCGTCAAGAACGCGATCGACTGCCTCGAGCTGGCGCTCGTAGTCCTCGTCAGAGGCATCCACAACTTTAAGAATCAGGTCGGCACCAAGGACCTCAGACAGCGTGGACTTAAAGGCATCAACGAGACCATGCGGTAGCTTTTGAATAAATCCAACGGTATCGGTAATGGTCATACCACGACCGCCGGGCAAGCGATATGAGCGCGTCGTCGGATCGAGCGTGGCAAACAATTTGTCCTGTGAGAGCACCGTAGACCCGGTCAGGCGATTGAGCAACGTCGACTTACCGGCATTGGTATAACCAGCTAAGGCAACACGAAACGCCGGCGACTCGATACGACTCTTTGACTGAACATCGCGACGCTGTTCAACCTGCTTAAGCTCGCGACGAAGCGCGGCAATCTTGTTGCGAATCAAACGTCGGTCAACCTCGAGCTGGCTTTCGCCCTGGCCAAAGCGCGAACCAATGCCACCGCGTGTCTGCTCTTTTGCAAGATGGTTCCACATACCGCGCAAGCGGGGCAACAGATAATGCAATTGGGCTAGCTGCACCTGCAGGCGTCCCTCGCGGGTCTGAGCGTGCAGGCCAAAGATATCGAGAATCAAAGCCGTGCGATCAATAATCTTAACCGGTTCGCCCACGGCTTTCTCCAGATAAGACTGCTGCGAGGGCGTTAAATCGTCGTCGAAGATTACAACATCGGCATCCATACGATGCACGAGCCCGCAAAGCTCTTCAACCTTACCGGAGCCGATAAACGATTTTGGATACGGCTTAACCAGACGCTGTGACAAACGCGCCACGCACTGGGCGCCAGCCGTATGGGCCAGGCGCTCAAGCTCGTCAAGCGAACGATCGAGCGGCCAGGCGTTATCGCGCCACTCAACTCCGACAAGAACGGCGCGTTCGGGCTCAGGCGCCGTGGGAACAAGGGGAAACCGAGCCATTAGGCCGCCTCGATACGGTGAAGGATATCCTCAACGACCTCATCGATCGTAAACTCGTCCATATCGAACCACACGATGCGGTCATCGCGTTTAAACCACGAAAGCTGACGCTTGGCATAGCGACGCGAGCGCATCTTGATGAGTTCGCGAGCCTCATCCATAGAAATCGCGCCGTCAAAGGCATCGATGATCTCTTTATAGCCAATCGCTTGCATCGAAGTCAGGGCATCTCTCAGCCCCTGGTCCATAAGACCACGAACCTCATCAACAAGACCCTGCTCAAACATCAGATCGACGCGTAGGTTAATTCGCTCGTAAAGCGCCTCACGATTACGCATCAATCCAAACCACAGAGCGTGATAATGCTCGCGCGGAACACTAAACTGCAACTTTTGCTGCGCGTAGGACACGCCATCATCGTGCATTTCGAGCGCGCGAATCACGCGACGAACATTATGGGGGTGGATGACCGCGGCGGACTCGGGGTCACGCTCGGCAAGCAGCGCGTGCAGCGCTTCCTCGCCAATGCGCTCGGCAAGCTCCTGATACCCCGCGCGGCGATCGTCCTCAAGTTCGCCCGAGGGAAAATCCATCTCATCCAGGGCCGCCTTGAGATACAAGCCCGTACCCCCGCAAAACACCGGTAGGCGGCCCTCGCCCAGCAAGCGCTCAACATGTACACGAGCGTCTGCCTGATACAACGCTGCAGAATATGCAACGCCCGGTTCAACAATATCGACCAGGCGTAGAGGCGCCGTGCATTCCTCTGGTGCCATCTTGGCAGTGCCGATATCCATGCCTCGATAGATTTGCATCGCGTCACACGACAGCACTTCGGACGAAAGACGAGCCGCTAAACGATCTGCGACCTCACTTTTACCAACCGCGGTCGGACCGACAATCGCAACGGCAGAAAGGCTTGCCCCGTGAGAAATCATTAGCGCGGCTCGCCCACAACGGATCCGGACAGATACCACGTCTTGGCAACATCGATGTCAACATCGACAATCTTGCCAATCAACTGATCGATGCTGTAGCCCTCGGGAATCGGTGCATGAACGGTCTGATTCTTAGGACTCTTGCCCAGCAGCACCGCGT
The DNA here is from genome assembly GCA_902494545.1 of uncultured Collinsella sp. GTDB lineage: Bacteria > Actinomycetota > Coriobacteriia > Coriobacteriales > Coriobacteriaceae > Collinsella. The sequence goes on from CABUTP010000044.1 coordinate 7,407, forward strand.
CATTCTTTTTGCTCGTACCCTCAATAAGCGCCGGCACGACGGTGTGAAGCTCACCCTGGTTATACTCGTGCGCTGTGGTCTCGATAACCTTCACCAGACGGTTGAAGCGCTCAAGAATCACCTCATGTGGCGTTGGATCATCAATCTCGGCGGCCGGAGTACCGGCGCGCTTGGAGTAGATAAACGTATAGGCCTGAGCATAACGGACCGTCTCGGCAAGCGAGAGCGTCTGCTCAAAGTCTTCCTCGATCTCTCCGGGGAAGCCCACGATGATATCGGTCGAAAGCGCGATATTGGGCATGCGATTGCGGATGCGATCGACGAGCCCCAGATAATCCTCGCGCGTATAGCGACGATTCATCTCTTTAAGGATGCGCGTCGAGCCCGACTGAACGGCCAGGTGCAGCTGCGGCATGACAGCAGGCGTCTCGGCCATAGCGTCGATAGTCTCGGGCAGCAGGTCTTTGGGATGCGAGGAAGTAAAGAAAATACGCTCTACACCCGTATCGCCCACGGCACGCAACAGGTCGGCAAAGCGCGGCTTGCCAAACAGATCGCGACCATAGGAGTTGACGTTTTGACCCAAAAGCGTGACCTCACGCACGCCCTGGCGTACTAGACCGGTGACCTCGTCGACAATCTCCTCGAAAGGGCGGCTCTTTTCGCGACCGCGCACATACGGCACGATGCAATAGGTGCAGAAGTTATTACAGCCCGTCATAATGGGGACCCAGGCATGATACTGAGTCTCACGATGCCACGGCATGCTCATAGCATCCGTGTCCTCGTGCTCGTTGGTGCGAATATGACGCTTGCCGTCCAAGAATGCTTCGGCAATGAGCTCGGCAACATGCGCGATAGAATGCGTGCCAAAGATAACATTGACGTTATCGACATTGGTGAGCAGACCCTCGCCGTCACGCTGCGCGATGCAGCCGCCCACGGCGACCACGCGCTTACCCGAGGGCGAAGGCGGGAGGCTCTTACAAGAGTTGCACTGACCGTACAGACGGGTGTCAGCGGCCTCACGAACGCAGCACGTCATGAATACGACAATGTCAGCATGCTCCGGATCGAGCGCCATGAGGCAGCCATATGAGTCGAGCAGACCACTCACGCGCTCGGAGTCGTGCTGATTCATCTGACAGCCAAAGGTGCGGATAAAGTAGGTTTTACCGGCAAGAATATCGCGTACGGAACCCTGGTCCATGTGTAAAAGTCCTAACGAGGTGGAATAGGCGGAATCAAAGAGGGCGGGCAAAGAGTAAAAACTCTATGCCACGGGCTTAACGTCGTCCATCACAACGTTATCCATAGCAGCCCGATTAATCTGATGAACGTAAATAGATAGACGGATGGCCGTGCGCGACTCACCGTTGATGAGGATGTCCGAGAACACCGGCGCGCAGGAAATATCAAACCCGGTCGGAATCAAAAATCCGCGTGCAATGGCCACAGCCTTAATGGCCTGGTTGACGGCACCCGCGCCGACACACTGAATATTGACGGGAACACCATCTTTGACCATGCCGGCAATGGCGCCGGCAACGGACGCGGGCGATGATTTGCTTGATACCTTCAGGCAATCCATGAAGAAACTCCTGCGTTTAAAAGTACGTTTTAACTGCAATAACTGTATCGTACCGAACGGACTCGGTAAAGATGCTATTCCTCTTTGGCAAGATCGAACGTCACAGTGATGCGATCACGTGAAACACGAATCTTGGGGTCGCCGCAAAGGTTGAGATAGTACCGCGATGCAAGGTCGGTAAAGTCGCGCTCCACGGCTCGCGAGAACTGCGCCATGTCGTCCTTGGCAATACGCAGCCCGCGACGATCTTTAGCAAGATCAACCGGAGCAGACGCATGTGAAGATGAATCGCGCTCGCGAAGCAGGCGTGCGGTC
>CABUTP010000045.1 GCA_902494545.1 uncultured Collinsella sp.
GACGCCGTCCCCGAGGGCGAGCTCGTCTTTCCGCGCGAGCCCATGGTGCGCGTCACCGGTCCTGCGCTCGAGTGCCAGCTGCTTGAGACGGCGCTGCTCAACATCGTCGGGTTCCAGACGCTTGTCGCCACCAAGACGGCGCGCGTGGTGCTCGCCGCCGACGGTCGCCCCGTGGCGGAGTTTGGCCTGCGCCGCGCCCAGGGTCCCGATGGCGGCCTGGCCGTCGCGCGCGCGAGCTACGTTGCCGGCTGCTCCTCTACGTCCAATGTGCTCGCCGGCCGCCGCTATGGTATTCCCGTCTTTGGCACGCATGCGCACAGCTGGGTGATGAGCTTCGATTCCGAGCTCGAGGCCTTCCGCGCCTTTGCCAAGTCGAGCCCCAAGAACTGTACGCTGCTCATCGACACCTACGATGTGCGCGAGGGCTGCGAGCATGCCATTACGGTTGCCAAGGAGATGGAGGCGGTGGGCGAGCGCCTGTCGGCTATTCGCATCGACTCGGGCGACCTCGCCAAGCTGTCCAAGTATGTCCGCGGCCGTTTCGATGCCGAGGGCCTGCCCTATGTGGGGATCTCGGTTTCCAACGATCTGGATGAGTACACGATTCAGTCGCTGCTCGACCAGGGCGCGCCCATCGACAGCTTTGGCGTGGGTACCAAGCTTGCGACCTGCTATGACCAGCCTGCGCTGGGCGGCGTGTACAAGCTTTCGGCCCGCCGCGCGAGCGACGCGGAGCCGTGGACGCCGGTGGTGAAGCTTTCCGAGCAGCCCTACAAGCGCACGATTCCCGGCGTGCAGCGCGTACGACGCTATTACGACGGCTTTGGCGGCCCGGTTTGCGACATGATCTATGACGAGGACCATCTGGCAGGGGAGGGCGCCGCGCGCGGCAATACCCTCGTGGCCGTGAACGATGCCGCCCTGGTGACCGACGTGTCCGAACTTGAGTATCGCGAGCTGCTGGTGCCGATCGTGCGCGATGGCAGTGCGGTGGCTCCGCGTGAGAGCATCCAGGACGCGCGCGAGCGCTGTGCTTGGGCGCTCGATCATCTGGACGCGGCTTTCAAGCGCTTCCTGTATCCGCAGACCTACGTGGTGGGTATGGAACAGGGCCTGGCCCAGGTGCGCGACGAGCTCGTGCGCAAGAACATGGCCGCGGCTTCGGCCTTCCCTTGGGCAAAATGATCCGAAGGGGACGGAGGAAAACGGATCATTTTCTTGCTCGCCCGTTCGCCCGCTCGCTCAACATCCGATTGGTTTGACGTATGACGACTTCTTATAAAACGATGGTGGTAAAGATCGGCTCGTCCACGGTGGTGGGTGCCGACGGTAAGGTCAACCGCGCGTTTATCGGTGGCCTGGCCGATCAGGCCGCGGCCCTGCGCAAGCTCGGCTGGCGCTTGGTCGTGGTGAGCTCCGGCGCCATTGCCTGCGGTTATCCCGTGCTGGGCTTCGACCGCAAACCGGTCGGCGATCTGCCGAGCCTGCAGGCATGCGCTTCGGCCGGCCAGTGCATCATCTCGTCGGCCTACGACGAGGAGTTCCATGCGCGTGACCTGCTCACCTCGCTCGTGCTGCTCACGCGCCACGACACGGCGCGCCGTACGTCCTACCTGCACGCGCGCGACGCTTTGCTGCGCCTGGTGGAACTGGGCGTGGTGCCGGTCGTCAACGAAAACGACACCGTTACCGTCGACGAGATCAAGTTCGGCGACAACGACACGCTGGCTGCGCTCGTGAGCTGCCTGGTTTCTGCCGACCTGTGCGTGACGCTTTCGGACATTGACGGCCTCTACACCGCCAATCCGCATGAGGATCCGACGGCCGAGTTTATCCCGGTCGTGCACAAAATCGATGCCAAGATCATTGCCTCGGCGGGCGATTCTTCGACGTCGGTGGGCACCGGCGGCATGATCACCAAGATCCGCGCGAGCCGCATTTTGATGACGGCCGGCATTCAGAGCGTGATCTGCTCGGGCGAGGAGCCCGATGCGCTCGTGCGCCTGGCTCGTGGCGAGAGCGTGGGAACCCTGTTCGATCCGCCGGCGGAGCGTCTGGACATTGCGCCGCGCAAGCTGTGGATCGCGCTGGGTGACAAGGCACATGGCTCGGTAACGGTTGACGACGGTGCCGCGAAGGCTCTGGTCAGCCGTGGCTCGTCCCTGCTCGCGGTGGGTATTCGCCAGGTCGATGGGGAGTTTGCCGAGGGCGATGTGCTCGATGTGTGCGATCCGAGCGGTATGGTCGTCGCCCGCGGTATCGCCGAGGCCGATTCGGACGTGCTAGAGCTTGCAGCCGGACGCCGTCAGGACCAGATTGCCAGCAACCGCCTGCTGGCAGACCTGGCCGAGAAGCCCGCGATCCATCGAGATAATCTGATTGTATTTGCTTAACCAATTGACGCTGCAAACGCTCCTAAGCGGCAATCTGACGTTCAATCGTCGGGCATGACCAAAAGGTCAATGCCCTCCTCTTTCACGTCACCTTGCTCGCTTAGGGGCGTTTTCGCTTTCCGTCCTCTACCTGCGGCATCGTCGTTGTCGGTACTTATTCGGCACTTGGGGACATTCCTTTTGTGCCGGCTGACGGGGGACACTTCTTCGCTAGAAGATTCGGCGCAAGTCTCCGCGGTTGAGGGCTTCGTCGAAGAGGTGCTTGAATACCACGCTGCCGTGCAGGCCGTCGTGCTCGAACTCGTTGGTCACCCAGGCGTGCGAGTTGCCCACGCGGCTGAGCGTGTCGAGCTGCATGCCCGAATCGACGTACATGTCGTCGAAATACACCGCGGCCTGGAGTGGTACCTCGTTGCAAGCCAGGCGCTGCGGGTCGTAGATCTTGTCCCAGCTGGTGTCCTCCATCAGCAGGTCCATCGCCGGCTTGAAGGGCTTAAGCTCGGGCATCTGCTCAAACATCCACGGGAACATGGCCTCGCCGGTAAACATGAGCGGGCGCGCGAGCGTGTCGAACTCGGCGCGATGGGCCTTCTCCTCTGCCGCGGCCCAGCGAATGGGCATGGTGTCGCCGTCGGCGTAGATGAACTCCTGAAGCGTCCAGTACAGCGGATTCGTGCGCGTGTTGGTGCGCTCGAAGGCGCGCATCAAAAAGCTATCGGATGCCGAGGCACCGCAACTCAGCGTACCGTCGCCGTCAACAAAAGCGTGATCGATAATCCAATGCATGCGCTCAAAGCTCGGCTTCATGCCAAAGTCGCTGCCCATAAGTTGCAGGCGCTCCACCGTCATTGGTGAGCCGTCGGGCAGCACGGGCTTCTGCTCCTCAAGCGCATCGGCAAGAGCCGCCACGCGCTCGACGTCGGCGGGGTAGCGGTCGTAATACTGCTGCGTCTTGGCGGCCATGCGCGGGAAGGTGTGCGCGTAGACCTCGCTGGCGCTCGCCGGGACGTGGGGGATGCCACCGCAGGTAAAGCTTGCCGCCACGCCCTCGGGGAAGAGCGACAGGTAGCTCAGCGTCAAAAAGCCGCCGTAGCTTTGGCCGAGCGTGACCCACGGCTTGCCGCCAAAGCCCACTAGGCGCAGGTACTCAAAATCGCGCACGATGGAGCTGGCGAGGTGACGCTTGAGAAAGTCCGCCTGCGAGCGTGCGGCATCGGAGCCGGCCGCCGTCGCGCGCTCGCCCAGAGCCGCGATCGTGCGCCCGTCTACACAGCTGCTGCGCCCGGTGCCGCGCTGGTCGGGCAGGACGACGCGGAAGTGCTTGACGGCCTCCTCGATCCAGCCATCGCTTGTGGGCGACAGCGGACGCGGGCTCTCGCCACCGGGGCCGCCCTGCAAAAACAGGAGCAGCGGCAGATCGTCGTTGATGCGGTCGGGCGCGCAAACCACGCGGTAGAAGAGTTTGATGCTCTCGGGCGCGCCGGCGATTGGTGCCGGCATAGCGCCGCGGCGCATGGTGCTGCCGACGGCCAGGAGCATCGGCTCCAGGCCGCGCCAGTCAAGGGGGACGTCGATGCTGTGGTCTTCGACATAGAGGCCGGGGACGTGGTACGAAGTGATGAGGGCCATGCGGTACTTCCGTTCGTTGCGGTGTTTCGGGTTGACCAATTCTACCGCCGCGGGCGAGGCCATGCGCAAATCGGCTACCATGGTTGCAAACTTCTAGGAGAAAGGGCCGCCCATGTCGGTCGATATAGCCACGTATGTCCATGATCTTGCCGTTGCCGCCAAGGCAGCGTCGGCCTCGCTTGCCACGGCGAGCGATGAGCAGCGCCAGGAGGCCGTGCGCGCCATGGCCGCAGCACTGCGCAACGGTGTCGACTCCATCGTCGCCGCCAACGAGCTCGATATGTCCGCCGCGCGCGATGCGGGGACCTCGGCGGGGCTCCTCGATCGCCTGTTGCTGACGCCCGAGCGCGTCGAGGGCATGGCCGCCGGCCTGGAGAAGCTCGCCGAGCTGCCCGATCCTGTCGGCCGCGTGCTCGACCACCGCGTGCTTGCAAGCGGCGTGGACCTCACCCGCGTGAGCGTGCCGCTGGGCCTGGTCGCCATGGTCTATGAGGCGCGCCCCAACGTGACGGCCGATGCCGCGGGCATCTGCATCCGCACCGGCAACGCCTGCATTCTGCGCGGCGGTTCGCTGGCCTATCACTCGTGCGCCATGATTTCCGAGTTGCTGGCCGATGCGCTCGAGGCCAAGGGTTTCCCGCGCGAGGCTATCTCGATGATCGAGTCCACCGACCGCGAGGCCACCGGCGAGCTCATGAAGCTCCGCGGCATCGTCGATGTGCTCATTCCGCGTGGCGGTGCGGGCCTGATCCAGCGCTGCGTGCGCGAGTCGCTTGTGCCGGTGATCGAGACGGGCACGGGCAACTGCCATATCTACGTGCATGAATCCGCCGACTTTGACAAGGCGCTCAACATTATCGTCAATGCCAAGACCCAGCGCGTGGGTGTGTGCAATGCCGCCGAGTCGCTGCTGGTCGACCGTGCCGTTGCTGATCGTTTCCTGCCCGCAGTCGTTGCCGTGCTGCACGACCACGGCGTGCTGATTCACGGCGACGAGGCCACGTGCGCCGCATGCGCCGACGCTGGGCTTACCGAGGGCGACGACTATGTTGCCGCGATTGAGGAAGACTGGGGCCGTGAGTACCTGGCGCTCGAGATGAGCGTGAAGGTCGTGGCAAACGAGGACCAGGCCATCGCACACATCAATCGCTACGGCACGATGCACTCCGAGGCCATCGTTGCCGAGGACGAGGATGCCTGCGAGCGCTTCCTGGATGCGGTCGATGCCTCGGCCGTGTACGCCAACGCCAGCACGCGCTTCACTGACGGCGGCGAGTTTGGCCTGGGTGCCGAGATCGGCATCTCGACCCAAAAGCTCCACGCCCGCGGCCCCTTTGCCGCCGAGGCCCTCACCACCTACAAATACAAGCTCCGCGGTACCGGTCAGGTCCGTCCCTAACGCCCGCGCAAAAAACCACCGCAAAGGGGACAAGCGCCTTTGCGGTGGTTTTGGTGTTAGGCCTGGAAGGTGTTGCGGTCGGGGGCGAAGGACTGCATGGCCGCGATGGTGCGGTCAAAGAGCTCGGGGAGCTCCCAGCCCAGCATCTCGGCACCCTGCGTAATCACGTCGCGCGAGCAGCCGGCGGCAAAGCGCTTGTCCTTGAATTTCTTTTTGAGCGATTTGGTCGTAAAGTCCATGACGCTCTTGCTCGGGCGCATGATGACGGCGGCGCCGATCAGGCCGGTGAGCTCATCGCAGGCAAACAGGATCTTTTCCATCTGCAGCTCGGGCTTGGGCAGCGAAGAGTTGAAATCGGACGTGTGCGTCTGGATGGCGCGGATAAGCTCGGGGGTCGCACCCTCACCCTCAAGAATCTCGGCGGCATAGATGGTGTGGTTCATGGGGTCGTCCTCATGCTCCTCCCAGTCCAGGTCGTGCAGCAGGCCGACGATGCCCCAAAACTCCTCGTTCTCGGGGTCGAACTCGCGCGCAAAGTAGCGCATAGTGCCCTCGACTGTCTCGCCATGGGTGATGTGGAACGGGTCCTTGTTGTGCTCGTTGAGCAGTTCGAACGCGCGGTCGCGGGTGATTCCGGCGGTAAGCGGCTCTGCCATAGGAGACTCCTTGTGCTCGTGGGTATCGATAAGAATGAATACTACTAGAACAAGAATACCGCCACAAAGGTGCCTGTCCCCTTTGTGGCGGTATTTGGCAGGTTAGTTGAGGGCGGCTTGGGCTAGGCGGGCTTCGGCGTCCTCCTCGGTGACGCCCAGGGCCACGGCGAACTCCTCGATGGAGCGGCGCTTGGCTTCCTTGAGTACGCGCATGTAGTAAGAGCTGGGCTTTTTATCTGCTTCCTCGGCCTGGCGAATACGGTGCATCATGGTTTTTGCCACGCGGACCGTCTCGGGCGCACCCAGCTTGAGCTGCTGCTTAAAGTGCGTCTCCTCAAGTGAGCTGTTGCGCTCGGTAAAGGTGTCGCACTCCAGCTCGTCGTAGTGGCTCAGCAGGTGCTCGGCATCTTGCTGGGAGATGGCGGCATGCAGACGGTCGGCCTGCGCCACGGGGTACATGAGGATCGTCTGCGCATGTCCCTGCTTGGTCTCGAGCAACAACATGGGCTGCGGCGTGTCGTCCCTAAAACCGACGACGGTACAGACTCCCTGACCCGGATGAATGACGTGTTGACCGATTGAGAACATGCTACCTCCAACTTATACGAATTTGCGTATGTTAAGAATACCACGCTGACGTGCGTAAACCCTTACTTTATGCAGGAAAAGCACACAACTCCGATAGGTAAGAGTATTCGATAACAGACGCAGCTCATTCACACCTTTATGCATTTTCAACGCCTGCATAATCTGCAGGCAAACCGCCAACTTTGTACTGCCGCGCAGGAGCGGTAGTCATTTTTGTGCATATGCAATATCTATTAGCTTTACCCTGCGACAGTGCCCGTCGCTTGTGATAGAGTGCTACAAACTCTGGCTTTTGCCCTACGAGTGACCAAGAGCTCGGGGGCTTTAACTCAAGGAGGATCTATGCCCGAGAAGATTGAAGAGCTGGTACGCGCTGCGCTTGCTGCGGCCCAGGAGGCCGGCGACCTTTCCGCATTTGAACTTGACGATTGCGCCATCGAGCGACCGGCTGACACTTCTCATGGCGAGTGGACCTCCACCATGGCCCTGAAGTCTGCCAAGCTGGCCCACTGCGCCCCGCGCAAGATTGCCGAGGCCGTCGTTGCCCATATGCCCGAGGATCCCGCGATTGAGAAGGTCGAGATCGCCGGCCCCGGTTTCATCAACTTCTACCTCTCCGTTGCCGTCAAGAATGCCATCTTTGGCGAGGCCCGCGAGAAGGGTATGGACTTCGCTAAGTCCAACGTCGGTGGTGGCCTGAAGACCCAGGTCGAGTTCGTTTCCGCCAACCCCGTCGGCCCCATGCACATCGGCCATGGCCGCTGGGCCGCGCTGGGCGACTCCCTCTGCCGCGTTATGGACCACGCCGGTTACGACATCCAGCGTGAGTTCTACATCAATGACCACGGCTCTCAGATGAACACCTTCGGCAACTCCATCAGCACGCGCTACATGCAGCTTGCCGACATCATCGCCAAGCAGGGCGTGGATATCGATGAGGCTCGCAAGATTCTGATCGCCGACCGCGACGCCTTTGTCGCCGACGAGAACGACGAGCACCCCGAGACCCATCCGTATCAGGACAACTTTGCCGAGACTCTGGGCAAGGACTCCTACGGCGGCGACTACATCATCGACGAGGCTGCCGAGTTCTGGCGCACTGACGGCGACAAGTGGGTCGAGGCCGATCCGCAGGAGCGCATGGAGAGCTTCCGCGAGCGCGGCTATGTAAAGATGGTCGACAACATGCGCGACCTTTGCCATGCCGTTAACTGCGACTTCGATCGTTGGTTCTCCGAGCGCTCGCTGTATGTGAAGGACACCGAGGGCGAGACTGCCGGCACTTCCGCCGTCGACCGCGCTTTTGAGAAGCTCGACAAGATGGGCTACCTCTACACCAAGGACGGCGCCCTGTGGTTCCGCTCCACCGACCTGGGCGATGACAAGGACCGCGTTCTGATCAAGTCCGACGGCGAGTACACCTACTTCGCCTCCGACGTTGCCTATCACTGGGATAAGTTCCAGCGCGTCGACCACGTCATCGACATCTGGGGCGCCGACCACCACGGCTACATCGAGCGCGTCCGCTGCGGCTGCGACGCGCTCGGTTACCCCGGCAAGTTCGAGGTTCTGCTGGGCCAGCTCGTCAACCTGCTGCGCAACGGCAAGCCCGTCCGTATGTCCAAGCGCAAGGGCACCATGGTGACCCTGCAGGAGCTTGTTGACGAGGTCGGCTCCGACGCCGCTCGCTACACGCTCATCTCCAAGAGCTCCAACCAGATGGTCGACTTCGACATCGAGGCCGTTAAGAAGCGCGACAACTCCAACCCGGTGTACTACGTGCAGTACGCTCACGCTCGCGTGTGCTCCATCCTGCGCCGCGCCGCTGACGTTACGCCCGAGCAGGCTGACGAGATGGGCATGAAGGCCGTTGCCGCCAAGGCCATCGGTGAGAACGTCGATTACTCGCTGCTGACCGACCCGACCGAGCTTGCCCTGTCGCGCAAGCTCAACGAGCTCACCGACCTGATCGCCAGCTGCGCTCGCGACCGCGCCCCGTTCCGTCTGACGCACTTTGCCGAGGAGCTTGCCGGCGACTTCCACAGCTTCTACGCTGCCTGCCAGGTTCTGCCGAGCGAGGGCCGTCCCGTCGACCCCGAGCTTTCGCGCGCCCGTCTGGCCGCTTGCGACGCCGTCCGCGTAACGCTCGCCCTGGTGCTCACCCTCGTTGGCGTTTCCGCACCCGAGCAGATGTAATCTACGTGTCGTTTGACCGTGTAGGTTCGGCTTTGCTGAGCCCTATGAGCCCGATCTCCATCGCGGAGGTCGGGCTTTTTGCATTTGGCGGGGCTTTTTAGCGTGTTGGAAATGCTACAAAAACGCAACTATACCGGTTTACGGGGCTGAATCGCCAACTGGCGACCATGGCGCCAATAGCGAAATTAAAACCGCAGGTAGACGGTTTATTGTTTCTTGAAAATACAGGGTATGGTTGGCTTGCGCCGTTCTTGCACCGTAATCCGCCATAGTTTTGAAAATGACCCCTCGGGGACGGAGGAAAACGGATTATTTTTGTCCGGGGGGGGAGAGCGATGTGAAAC
>CABUTP010000046.1 GCA_902494545.1 uncultured Collinsella sp.
GCTGCGGCCTTCTGCTGCATCTCGGCGAGCTGCTCGGGCGTCATCGCCGCCATCTGCTCGGGGGTGGGCATGGCCTGAGCGGCGCCGCCATCGCTTGCCTCGGTGGATGCGCCGGTCATGTCGCCCATGGAGTCGGCGTCGATGCCCTGGTTGAACGAAAGGACGACGGTCTCGGGCAGGCTCACGATATCGGCAATCTTGCCGCCGTCGGCACGCTCTTCCTCGGTGCCCTTGTACGTTCGAATGCCGTTATTGTCCGCCTTACTAAACACGGCCTCCACAGCCTTGGCGTCCTTGGCGCTCATAAAGAGTTCGAGGTCGTCGAGCGATTCGGCGCGAATGGTGTCGGGCACGGGTGAGGCGATGCCGCCTTGCTGCACACCCACGTCGACGATGTCGCTCATATAGGTAGGCAGTGCCAGATCGGCGTTGCAGCTGATTACGATAAGTACGATAGCTGTGAACAGTGCCGGAATATGCTTTTTAAAGAGCTTGAGAATCCTCACTCGGCATCTCTCCTTTCTTGATTGCGGTCGATAATTTCGTTGGCACGCCTAAGAAGGCGCACCATCTCTTGGGTATCTGTTTCGCCGAGCTGCTCGAGGAAAGCCGCGGTGCGGGCCTCGAATTCCCGACGTTTGGTTTCGAGATCCTGGAATCCCTTGTCGGTCACTATGACGTGTACGCGACGACGGTCAGTCTTTGAGTGCTCGCGCTCGACCCAGCCCTTGGCTTCGAGGGCGCGTAAGATATTGGCGATGCGGGCGCTCGAGACCCAGGCGCGATCAGCGAGTTCGCTCGGCGTGAGCGAACCGCCGGCGAGTATGAGGGCGCGCATGACGGCCATCTCGCCGCCGAGGGCTTTGTCCGCAAAACGCGAAATGCGCTGATGCATGCTGCCGAACTCGGTAAGGAGCTGACGCCCAAGCTCACGGAAATCGGTATCTTCCACCGAAAACCCCTAACACTAGAAACTATTTTCGGTGGAAGATGATACCCTTGCACGCGCACCCTATGCGGTAGATTTTGGGACATGCCTAGAAAACTACCTTTAGGCGACCTCCGCACACCGTCGGTGCCAGCAAAGTTAGGGGCAGATCGTTAGGCATGTCCTAAAGCCTACTCAGAGGTACTTTACCCTGCTAAAGCTGGCATAACAGCTAGAGTGAACGTCGTACAAAGGCAAGGAAAAATACCAAACAAATCGGTGAACGGTAGTTGTTTGCGCTCGCATTTCCTGCGGGTTTGTAAAAAACGCCCTTATGATATAAAAAAAGAAACATATAACAGCCCAGATGGAGAGGGTGGCTATGTTATCCTTTTCAGACGGGTGAAATCTTGGGTTTTGGGTTGTAGTTCCAAGGTGGACAAACGTTTTTCCTGCACCAACGTGTGGTGAAGAACGGAAGAAGCCGGTAGTGCAAGCCGAACATTCAAGAATTCAATAAGCAGCGGTGTGAGAGAGCGCCGCATTACACGTAACTAGGAGCGTGGTTACACAATGCAGGAGGCATGGGAAGGCTTCAAGGAAGGCATCTGGACGGGAGAGGTTGACGTCCGAGACTTCATCCAGAAGAACTACACCCCCTACGAGGGCGACGAGTCGTTCCTCGTAGGTCCGACCGAGCGTACCAAGGAGCTGTGGGGCGAGGTTCTCGACCTGCTGCTTAAGGAGCGCGAGCAGGGTGGTGTCCTCGATATGGACACCAAGACCGTCACGGGTATCGTGAGCCACCCCGCTGGCTACATCGATAATGCCCATCGCGACAAGGAGACCATTGTTGGCCTCCAGACCGACAAGCCGCTCAAGCGCGCGCTGCACGTCAACGGTGGTATCCGCATCGCTTGCCAGGCTGCCAGCCAGCACGGCTACAAGGTCGACGAGAACGTTGTTGAGCGCTACACCTTCGAGCGCAAGACCCACAACGCTGGCGTCTTCGATGTCTACACCCCCGAGATGCGTGCTTGCCGCTCGGCTCACATCATCACCGGTCTGCCCGATGGCTATGGCCGCGGCCGCATCATCGGCGACTACCGTCGTGTCGCCCTGTACGGTGTCGACTACCTGATCAAGGACAAGGAGGCCCAGAAGGCTTCCACCCCGACGGTCATGACCGCCGACAACATCCGCGATCGTGAGGAGCTGCAGGAGCAGATCCGCGCCCTCGGCGAGCTCAAGATGATGGCCGAGACCTATGGTTTCGACATTTCCAACCCTGCTACCAACACGCAGGAGGCCATCCAGTGGATGTACTTCGCCTACCTCGCTGCCGTCAAGGAGCAGAATGGCGCCGCTATGTCCATCGGCCGTACCTCTACGTTCATCGACATCTACGCTGAGCGCGACCTTGCCAACGGCACCTTCACCGAGGAGCAGATCCAGGAGTTCGTGGATCACTTCATCATGAAGCTCCGCATGGTCAAGTTTGCCCGTACCCCCGAGTACCAGGCCCTGTTCACCGGCGATCCGCAGTGGGTCACCGAGTCCATCGGCGGCATGGGTGTTGACGGCCGTACGCTCGTTACCAAGATGAGCTACCGCTACCTGCACACGCTCGAGAACATGGGCACCAGCCCCGAGCCCAACATGACCGTTCTGTGGTCGACCCGTCTGCCCGAGAACTTCAAGAAGTTCTGCGCCAAGACTTCTGTCGCCAGCTCCTCGATCCAGTACGAGAACGACGACCTCATGCGCGTTTACCACGGCGACGACTACGGCATCGCCTGCTGCGTGTCCTCCATGCGCATCGGCAAGGAGATGCAGTTCTTCGGCGCCCGCGCCAACCTGGCCAAGTGCCTGCTGTACGCACTCAACGGCGGTGTTGACGAGGTCTCCAAGAAGCAGGTCGGCCCCAAGTATCGCGCCGTCGAGGGCGATACGCTCGATTACGACGACGTTGTGGCCAAGTACAACGACATGATGAAGTGGCTCGCTGGCGTGTACGTCAACTCGCTGAACATCATCCACTACATGCACGATAAGTACTGCTACGAGCGCATTCAGATGGCTCTGCACGACAAGCACGTGCACCGCTGGTTCGCTACGGGCATCGCTGGCCTTTCCGTCGTGGCTGACTCCCTGTCCGCCATCAAGTACGCCAAGGTCCACCCCGTCCGTGACGAGAACGGCATCATCGTCGACTTCGAGACCGAGGGCGAGTTCCCCAAGTACGGTAACGACGACGACCGCGTCGACCAGATCGCTCACGACGTTGTGCACCAGTTCATGGAGTACATCCGCATGAACGACACCTATCGCAACTCCGTGCCCACGACCTCGGTTCTGACCATTACCTCCAACGTCGTGTACGGTAAGAAGACCGGCTCCACGCCCGACGGCCGCAAGGCTGGCCAGCCGTTCGCCCCGGGTGCTAACCCCATGCACAAGCGCGATAGCCACGGCGCCATCGCTTCGCTGTCTTCGGTTTCCAAGCTCCCGTTCCGCGATGCCCAGGACGGCATCTCCAACACCTTCTCCATCATCCCGAGTGCGCTCGGCAAGGAGGACCAGGTGTTCTTTGGCGATATCGACCTTGATCAGCTGGGCGAGTAACTATTGTTAGTGCTATACTAACAATAACGATTACTGATTAGCGCGCCGGTTTCGGCCGGCGCCTATTAATCGAAGGAGACATATTATGAAGGTTTCTGAAGTTTCCGAGACCCAGGCCGATAACCTGGTCCACATGCTCGACGCTTACGCCGAGAAGGGTGGCCACCACCTGAACATCAACGTCTTCAACCGTGAGACGCTGCTCGACGCTCAGGCTCACCCCGAGAAGTACCCGCAGCTGACCATCCGCGTTTCCGGCTATGCCGTGAACTTCCACACGCTCACCAAGGAGCAGCAGGACGAGGTCATTGCGCGTACCTTCCACAACAAGTTCTAAAGGGATTTAACTCCTGTAGGATTACTGGGGCCGGTTTTGGGTTATTTTCCAAAACGTCCTCGGACATGCAAAGAGGCTCCGCTGCGCGCGTTGCGCGGCGGGGCCTCTTTGCGTCCTGCGGGATGTTTTGGAAAATAACCCAAAAACGGCCAAGCGGGGTTCTTCGGAGTCACCCTTTAGGCGGAACTCTCCTAATTATTTGGATGAGTCGTTTACTTACTTGTACTGTTACCGTCTTCCCGCTGTTGTTGGGGTATGCTTTGTTCGTATGTAAACGTATGACATGTTGATAGGGGAGGGTGCTATGGCTCGCGAGGGCGCTCGTTCTAAGGATTCTGCTAAGCCTGGCATCAAGGAAGTTGCAGCGGTGGCGGGGGTTTCGCCTACTACGGTATCTCGCGTGCTTAATAACCGCGGTTATATTAGCCAAGAGACCCGCGATAAGGTCCACGCCGCGATGGAGCGCATCAACTATACGCCCAACGATATCGCCCGTGCCATGCTCAACGGCCGTCTGAACCTTATCGGCATGATCGTTCCCTTTGTGAGCAGTCCGTTCCATGCTCAGGTTGTGCAGGCGGTCGAGCGCACGTTAGCGGAAAACGGCTTTAAGATGTTGCTGTGCAACAGCGCCAATCGACCTGATCTTGAGCGTTCCTATATCGACATGCTCCGCCGCAATATGGTCGACGGCGTCATCGTCAACTCCCTCAATATCGGTGCCGAGGCATATGCCGAGATGGGCTTGAGCCTGGTTGGCATCGACTGCGATCTTGGCGAGGGCTCTGTCCAGATTGCAAGTGACAGCTATGGCATCGGCGAGCTCGCCACGCGCCGTCTGATTGATGACGGCTGCAGGCGTATCCTGTGCCTGCGCAGCAATAGCCGCATGCGCATGCCTGCCAATAAGCGTACCGATGCCTACCTCGATGTTGTTGAGCAGGCCGGTTTGTCCGCGCTTGTCCGTGAGGCTGAGTTCGTTAAGCCCGACGACGAAAAGGGCGCGGTCGTTGCGAAGATCCTCGATGAGAACCCCGATATTGACGGCATCTTTGCGGGAGACGATACGATGGCGGCCATCTGTCTCAACGTGATGAAGCAGCGCGGCTTGAGCGCTCCAGACGACATTAAGGTCGTGGGCGCGGATGGTGCCCGCCGCACTATGACGTTTATGCCTGACTTAACAACCGTACGTCAAGATATCGATCGCATCGGAGAGCTCGCGGCGCAATCCATCATTGCTCTTATTAACGGTGAAAAGCCCGAGTCGAATATCAAGCTTCCCGTTGAGCTTATCGAGGGCAAAACCGCGTAATTCGCCCCGTGCCAAAAGAATTCCTCAAACGCCTCTGATGACCGTTCACCGGCATATGTCAACCGTTTGCCGACGACTGGAACTGCGAAAAGACGTATTGGTGTGAAAACGTTTGACATATGAAAACGATTGACATATCTTGCCATTGTACCGAGTTAGTATGTCGTGGAAAGGAAGTCTCGGATGCACAAGGTGTATTACCAGCCTGAGGGAATTTGGGTAGGCGACATCATGCCGTACGGCGAGGACGGCACGTTCTATCTCTATCATCAGCGTGACACGCGTAACCCCGAACCTTTCGGAGAGCCGTTTGGCTGGGCACTCGCTACGACCAAGGATTTCGTCAACTACAAGGACTTTGGCGAGAGCCTTGAGCGCGGCGGCGACGAGGAAGTCGACCAGTACATTTATGCCGGCACGGTGTTTAAGGTGGGCGACAAGTACCATGCGCTCTACACTGGTTGCAATCGCGATAAGGTCCGCGCACGTTTGATGAAGCAGGTTCTTCTTCACGCAACGAGCGACGACGCCGTCAAGTGGGAGAAGAACATCGCCGAGACGCTGCTTCCGCCCCAGGAGGGTTACGATGACCGCAACTGGCGCGATCCCTTTGTGCTTTGGGATGAGGAGAACGAAGAGTACATGCTCATCCTCGGCACGCGTGTGGGCGAGGACAAGCGTCTGATGACCGGCCGCCTGGTCAAGTTCACCTCCAAGGATCTGACCAACTGGGAGTTCCAGGGCGACTGGTGGAACCCGGGCCTGTACACCATGTTTGAGATGCCTGATCTCTTTAAGATGGGCGACTGGTGGTACCTCGTCTTTTCCGAGTACAGCGACGGCAACAAGACCCGTTACCGCATGTCCAAGTCCATCAACGGTCCTTGGATTACCCCCGCTGACGACTCCTTCGACGGCCGCGCGTACTACGCCGCTCGCACCGCATTCGATGGCGAGCGTCGCGTTCTCTTTGGTTGGGTTCCTACGCGTGACGAGGGCGGCGACCCCAGCTCTTACCTATGGGGTGGCACCTTTATGCCCCTCGAGATCGTTCAGCGTGCCGACGGAACGCTCGGCACCAAGCTCCCCGACAGCATGCTTGGCGCCTTTGGCGAGGCTAAGGCAGTCGAGACCTTTGAGCTTTCCTGCGAGTCGGGCAAGGTCGAGCAGGTGCTCGCCGCGGATGCCGGCTCCACCTACTTGCTCGATGCCGACATTGAGCTCGGCGGTAACGCTGCCGGCTTCTCGGTCAAGTTCGCCGAGGACGCCGAGACCGGTCTTGCCTATGAGTTCCGCGCCAACCTGCGCGAGGGCAAGCTCGAGTTCACGCCGGCTCCCCAGTACCCGTGGTTCCAGGTCAACAACATGGGCCTCGAGCGTCCGTTGTTCTTTAAGGGCGAGGGCACTCACCATGTGCGTCTGGTCGTCGACGACGACATCGCGACCATCTTTGTCGATGATGTTGCGCTCAACGCTCGCTTCTGCAACAAGCAGGGCCAGGGTGTGGCGCTTACCGTCACCGACGGTGCGCTCAAGTGCGCAAACGCAACGATCGCGTCTCTGTAGCGGCAACGAACCGTTTTATGATTTAGAAAAGGAATGGAGAGGAACATGGACTACAAGGCAGTGTCCCAGCAAGTCGTCGACAACGTCGGCGGACTGGAGAACATCGAGGGCGCCACGCATTGCGTGACCCGTCTGCGTCTGGTGCTCAAGGATACGAGCAAATACAACAAGGCCGAGCTCGAGAACATCGATGGCGTCAAGGGCGTGCTGTACAACAGCGGCCAGCTCATGATCATCTTCGGTACCGGTACCGTCAACAAGGTTTACGATGAGTTTATGGCTCTGACGGGCGTTAAGGAGATCAGTGCTTCCGAGGTCAAGGGCGCTGAGGCGGACAAGAAGGGCAAGTTCTTCTCGGTCCTCAAGGTATTCTCGGACATCTTTATCCCCATCATTCCCGCCTTCGTCGGCGCTGCAATCATCATCGGCCTTAAGTCGCTGATCGTTGCCAACGGCCTCTTTGGCATGGAAGGCAGCCTCGCCGATCACAGCGAGTTCCTCAAGAACCTCGCAAGCTTCTTTGCCATTATCGCCACCACGTTCGACTACCTGCCTGTCCTGGTTATGTACAGCGCGGTCAAGCGTTTTGGCGGTAACCCGATCCTGGGCATCCTCGTCGGTATCGTCATGGTTCACCCGAGCCTTATGAACCGCAACACGTTCGTTATGGACCCGACGGGTGCTGAGTACTGGAACTTCGGTCCGCTATCCATTCCCATGGTTGCTTTCCAGGGCGGCGTATTCCCTGCAATCCTGACTGCCTGGTTTATGGCCAAGGTCGAAAAGATTGCCCAGAAGTACATCCCCGAGGTCGTTTCGTTCGTCTTTGTCCCGACCGTTACCCTGATTCTCGCTAACGTCGCCCTGTTCACCGTGTTCGGCCCGCTCGGCAACCTGATCGGCGACGTCCTCGCTGGCGTAATCGATGTCCTGTACAACAGGATGGGCGTCTTTGGCGCCTTTGTCTTCGCCGCGTTCCTGCAGCCGCTCGTCGTTACCGGTACGCATCAGTTCATCCAGGGTATCGAGGCAAACCTTGTTGCCACGACTGGCTTCAACTACATCCAGGCCATCTGGTCGGTTTCCATCATCGCCCAGGGCGGCGGCGCCATCGGTATGTACCTCATTCACAAGAAGCACTCCAAAGAGCGCAACATCTGCATGTCGTCCTTTATCCCGACGCTGGTCGGAATCTCCGAGCCCGCTATCTTTGCTGCAAACATGCGCTATTCGATCATTCCGTTCATCTGCGCATGCATCGGTGCAGGCTGCGGCGGTGCCTTCGTCAAGCTCTTTGAGGTGCGCGCTATCGGTCAGGGTCTGACCGGCGTGCTTGGCCTGCTCATCGTCACGCCCGAGACGCTCGTGTGGTATGTGGCCGGCAATCTCATCGCCTTCATCGTGCCAATCGTCTTGATCTTTGCCTACAACAAGGCAAAGGGCGTGCCGACCACCGATGAAGAGGGCGCTGGCGCTGGCTTCGACGTTAGCTTCTAGTTGAGCCGTTCAGTGTAATCTGAGGATAAGTCCATTTGAGGAAGGGCGTTCGACTCGTGTGAGTCGAGCGTCCTTCCCCATAGACGAGAAAGTCAACGGCGATGTTTAATCAAAAAAATAAGGTGACACGCGCGGACTATGAGCAATGGCGTGCCGGACAGGATGAGACGGCGGGTCGCATCGCGTCCGACCCCGATAGGCTTCTGTTCCATGTGGAGCCTGAGCTTGGCTGGCTCAACGATCCCAACGGTTTGGTGCAGATCGGTGATACGTATCACATCTATCACCAATACGATCCATTCGATGCTGCGCATGGCGGTCCAGTGCTTTGGAATCATCTGACAACAAAGGATTTTGTGACGTACGAGAATTGCGGCCCTGTGCTGTTCCCCGATTCCGATTTGGATTCGAGCGGAGCGTATTCTGGTTCTGCCTTTGTACGTGATGGCAAGATTCACTACTTCTATACCGGCAACGTCAAGCATTTTGACCGCGATGATTACGACTACGTGTTGACGGGCCGTGAGCAAAACCAGATTCATATGGTTGCCGAGAATCCCGACGAATTGGGCGAGAAGTGCATAGCTGTTGGACCGGTCGATTACCCCGACGATATCGGTACGCACGTGCGCGACCCCAAGATCCTTGAGCACGATGGTATCTACTACATGGTTCTGGGTGCTCGTACGAAAGACGACCGTGGCTGCGTGCTTGTCTATACCTCGCGCAATCTTGAGGACTGGAGCTATGCGACGCGCATTGAGTTGGGCGAGAAGTTTGGCTTTATGTGCGAGTGCCCCGATCTGTTTGAGCTCGATGGCGAGCTTATTCTCGTTTGCTGTCCGCAGGGTGTGCCTGCCGATGGTTGGCGTTACCGCAATCCGCATCAGTGCGTGTGGTTCCCCATCGA
>CABUTP010000047.1 GCA_902494545.1 uncultured Collinsella sp.
GGCGCCTCGGCGTTGCGCATGATTCGAGCCGAGCGCCGGCAGATGGGCTACATCGGCTGGAAGGACCTTGAGCCCGAGGAGGAGCGCCGCGTGCTGTGTACGTCATCGCCTTCGACCGAGGATATTTATCTTTCCGACCTGGTTCGAATTGGAGCCAAAAGCGGCGAGGTGCAAGAAGATCTGTGTTTGCTGGTGGGATCTGCGGCGCAGCGCCGCCGCATGCCTGGTGTGGGCTGGTCCGTGTGCTCCGGGTTGCCTGCCGGCTCGATTCTAGAGGTGGAACCGGGGGTGTACAGCCTATCCCCCGAGGCCCTTTGTGTTGCCGTCGCCCGCGAGGTCGGCTGTATTCAGGCGTTTGCCCTGGCCCAGGAACTGTGTTCCAAGATTTCACTGAGCGATCGCGGGAAGTATCTACCTCCCTATACCTCGCCTGTTGCGAATAGACTTGCAAAGGACAAGGACCAACCGGCAGACGTGGGCTACTTTGAAGTCGAGCCGGTGCTGACGCCCGATCGCCTGGCAGATTACCTTGCGGCATGCAAGGGGAGTGCGGCCAAACAGCTGCTGCGCCTGTGTCCCTACCTGTCAGAAAACCTGCTCTCGCCCATGGAGTGCATCATGCTCGCTCTGTTTTCGCTTCCGTTTTCCTATGGCGGATTTGCCTGCGGTCCTTTTAAGACCGACTACAAGATCGAGTTCGATGACCGCGCGCAGGCAATCTCGGGGATGCCACATGCAGTTTGCGATGCGTATCAGGAAGCAGCCCGGTTTGACCTGGAATACAACGGTGAGCTGGGCCATTCCTCCCGGAGGGGACGTATTCATGATGAAAAACGCAACACGGGCTTGATTACTATGGGAATCGAGGTCGCGACGGTCAATAACGAGATGCTCTGCGACATGGAGGCAATGGAGGCACTCGCATGGCGCATCCATCAGCGCATGGGTAAGCGATATCAGAATCGCGTAGAGGCGCGTCGAAAGAGGCAAGATGCTCTGCTGAATACGCTCCGAGCGTGCTTTGGGCTCAAGCCGGCGTAAAACTATGGCTTTATAGGGTGTCTGTTTATATGCCCTGTGCAAAAAACGGCAAATATGAGTACTGTTACTAGATTAGTGGCAGCAAAAACAAAGAAACTTGGGCCGAAAATTTGGATTCATTGAAGAGATAATAAACGAATGTGGAATATCTTGGCGCCAAGCAGGCTGTGCGGAACTCAAAAAGGGCCCGTGGGATGGAAAAACGCTGTTACTAAATTGGTAACAGTACTCATATTTGCCGTTTTTTGCACACGGCACCTTGAGACGGGTGCCCCGGAGCTCCCCGTAGGGGAGCTCCGGGCTTCATGGGGGCACGAATGGTCCGCTCCGACCTGCAAAATCTGTGCTCACGGTGCGAATGACGCCCCTAACCTTAAACTTTAGCTTGAACTTAGCTATAATGCGCTACGTTCCTGCCAGGCTGTGGTTGCGGACGGACGAAATGTCCATCCTAGTCCAAGACAGACGCGGTCAAAGGGATCCACGTAAGCGACCGCGTGCGCGCGGCGCGATCATGGCGCGTCCTAGATGTAAGCCGCACCGTCCGTTCTACTTTCTTTGGGGCAATACCGCCTCGCGGGCGAGCGGGCCAGTCGTGAAGGTGGCTACGGCCTCCCGAGCAAACACCCCGGTGCGCAAGTGTGGGGTCAAATACCAGGTCAGCTGGTGGGAACACCCGTTATTCCGCGCAACGCACGGATTGTATACGACACAGAAGGCAGGGTAGTGGACATGGTGAGGGGCAGCTTGATGCACGCGGCTCGGTTAGGTGCTGGGACCGCGGCGGTCATTGCCGTATTGGGCTTGAGCGGATGCGCGTTCAATCCGCTGTCCACGTTCACGACACCCACGATTGACCAGATCGAGCGCGAGACCGTTACCCCTACGGTGTCGGACGACGCCCTGGTCACTCCCGGCACCCTGACGGTTGCCCTCGATACCTCCGATGCTCCGCAGGCCATGCAGGGCGCCGATGGCAACCTCACGGGCTATGCAGTTGACGCTGCCCGCGCCCTTGCAAGCCGCATGGGCCTTAAGGTTGCCTTCGTCGATGCATCTTCTGCCGATTCCGTGCTTGGTGACAAAAAGGCCGACATCTTCATTGGTGACATCAATTCCACGGATGGTGACATCAGCACGCTTGGTACTTGCCTGTACGACGCTGCGGCAGTGTTCGGAAAGACGAGCGACGGCGAGTCGCTGAGCGTTTCTACCGAAACGCTTAACGCCGCTACCCTGGGCGTTCAGACCTCCTCGGCCTCGCAGGAAGCACTTGCCAAGCAGAGCATTACGGCCAACCAAAAGACCTTCTCCAACATCAACGAGTGCTTTGAGGCGCTCGAGTCCGGCGAGATCGACTACGTGATTTGCGACTCCACGGCCGGCGGCTACCTTGCGCGCCTGATGAGCCAGATCTCTTACGTCGGCGCGCTCGAGACGCCCTCGACGCTCGGCGTCGCGGGCCTCGCGGCCAACGATGAGCTATGCCGTGCCGTGAGCGATGCCCTCGACGGTATCACGGTCGATGGCACGCTCGAGGCGGTCCACTCCGTCTGGTACGGTACGATGCCCTATGACCTCACCACCAAGACGGTCTCGGGCGCCGACGTGCAGTCGACCGACACCGGATCCAGCGAGTCCGCATCCTCCGATTCGAGCAGCGAGGGTGCAAACTCCGAGGACAAATCGTCCAGCCAGGAAGCCACCATCACCGACGACGACATTAACAAACTCAATAGCTAGTTATTGCTAGGGGTGGCGTCTCCCATGCGCTAGGAGAGAGGCCTCTTCACGGTTTCAACACGCATTGCCGGGCTTTCCCAACAGGGGGGGCCCGGCTTTTTCGTTTCCATAAAACCAGCAGGTCAAATACGTTTTTTAGGTGCAAAACCAAAGTCGCCGTTGCTCTCCCATAGCGCACTTTGCCACAGAAAAGTGCGAGACTTCGGTATGCGGTATCAAGCAATCGTTATTCGGGTCTTTGGGAATCCGCGTGATTAAATGCACGGCAATGGGTACATAGCCAGTACAGTAAGTCCCCGAGGCAGATTGGAGCCACGTATGGATATCAAGGTTTCTGGACGCAAGACGACGGTAACCGATGCTCTGCGTGCGCATGTGGATGAGAAGATCGGCGAGGCGCTCAAGGTTTTCGATATCGAGCCCATGACGGTCGACGTTGTACTTCGCTATGAGAAGAACCCCTCGAACCCCAACCCGGCAATCGTCGAGGTTACGGTTCGCGCCCGTGGTTCGGTGATTCGCGTTGCCGAGCACGGTGCAGATATGTACGCCGCCATCGACCTCTCCGCCGATAAGGTCACCCGCCAGCTGCGCAAGTTCAAGACCAAGGTCGTGGACAACCGCCAGGGTGGTGCCAGCGCCGCGGATGTCGCACCGGTCGAGCGCGTCGAGGATCTGGCCGACCTGCTGCTGCCCGAGGAGGAGGACGACCTGCTCGTCCGCGAGAAGGTTATTGACGTCACCCCGATGACCGAGGAGCAGGCGCTGGTGCAGACCGATCTGCTCGGTCACGACTTCTACGTGTTCGAGAATGCGACGACTGGCCTCATCAATGTGGTGTATCACCGTAAGAATGGTGGATATGGCATCATCAAGCCCCGCATCGAAACACTTGACGAGTAAAATACGTTAACTTGCATGAGTTAACGGTTGGCGGCCATCCCATGCGGGTGGCCGCCTTTTTTACGTAAGGAGTCGCTTTGATGGACAAGGCTGCATCTACCGGCCATTCTGACCGCTGCCGCATCGTCGTCGATACCTGCTGCGACTTTAGTCCCGAGGTCGCCGCGAACCTTGATGTCGATATCCTGGGTTTCCCCTTCATTATCGATGGCGAGGAGCGCACGGATGACATCTGGTCGAGCATGAGCCCTAAGGAGTTCTACGACCGCATGCGCGCCGGTGCCCGCGTGTCCACCTCGGCTGTGTCGCTCGGTCGCTATATCGAGTTCTTTACCGAGTGCGCCAAAGAGGGCACGCCCACGGTCTACCTGTGCTTTACCTCGGCGCTGTCGTCGAGCTACAACTCCGCGTGCCAGGCGGCAGATGCCGTGCGCGCCGAGTATCCCAACTTTGAGCTCTACGTGGTCGACAACGCTCTGCCCTGCGCGACCGGCGCGCTCTTGGCGCTCGAGGCCGTGCGCCAGCGTTCGGCGGGACTGACCGCCAAGCAGCTGGTCGATTGGGCAAACGAGGCAAAGACCTACGTCCACGGCTACTTTACGCTCGAGAGTTTCGACGCACTGGCTGCCGGCGGCCGCATTCCGCCCGCGGCGGCACAGCTCACGGTAAAGCTCGACGTCAAGCCCGAGCTTTCCTACGACCTGGCCGGCTCGCTGTCGCTGATCGGCGTCAACCGCGGCCGCAAGAAGGCACTCAAGTCCATCCTCAAGTCGTTCCGCGAGAACTACGTGCCCGATCGCACCATGCCCATCGCCATCATGACGGCCGATGCCGAGAAGGACGGCGACTGGCTCGAAGCCGCCATCCGCAAGGAGGAGGGCTGCGCCGACGTCACGATCGTTCGCAGCTCCGTGGGTCCTACCATCGGCTCGCATGTGGGTCCCGGCATGGTGGCACTTGCGTTTTGGGGTAAGAACCGCGCCGAGAAAGCCTCGCTTTCCGACCGCATCGCTCGCCGCGTGCGCGGGCAGTAGGCAAGCGATGCGTCCGTAATCGCCCTCGACTCACAGCCCAAACGCTGGCACCGAGTATTCAACCTGGTAATAACACCCAACCCAAAAGGAAAGGTTTCATGGCAAACAAGCTCTCTGTCGCATTTATCGGCACCGGAATTATGGGTGCCCCCATTGCCGGCCACATTCTGGACGCTGGCTATCCCGTCACGGTCAACAACCGCACCAAGTCCAAGGCCGCAGCGCTCGTTGAGCGCGGTGCCGTCTGGGCCGATACGCCGGCAGATGCCGCGGCGAACGCCGACGTCGTCTTTACCATGGTGGGTTATCCCTCCGAGGTCGAGGAGCTCTACCTGGCGGGTGACGGTCTGCTCGCGTGCACTAAGCCCGGTGCGGTCCTGATCGACCTCACCACGAGCTCGCCCGAGCTGGCGCGCGACATTGCCGAGGCCGCCCAGGTCTCCGGCCGCATGGCGTTTGACTGCCCCGTCACCGGCGGCGAGTCGGGTGCCATCGCCGGCACGCTCACGGCTATCGTGGGCGCCACCGAGAACGACATCGCGCCGGTCCGCGACATCCTTTCCACCTTTGCGGCAACCATCTGCTGCTTTGATGGCGCCGGCAAGGGCCAGGCTGCCAAGCTTGCCAACCAGGTGTCGCTGGGCGCCTGCATGGTCGGCATGGCCGATGCGCTGGCGTTTGCCGAGCTGAGCGGCCTTGATCTTGAGAAGACCCGTCAGATGATCCTGGGTGGCACCGGCAAGTCCGGCGCCATGGAGAGCCTGGCGCCCAAGGCGCTCGACGGCGACTACAAGCCCGGCTTTATGGTCGAGCACTTCATTAAGGACCTGCGCTTGGCGCTCGCCTATGCCGACGACCGTGAGCTTGCGCTGCCCGGCGCCGACGTGGCCTTTACGCTTTACGACATGCTCGATGCCATCGGTGGCGCCAAGCTGGGCACCCAGGCCGTCACGGTCCTCTATAAGGAGGAGGCCGACGCCATCGCCGCCGGTCTGGACTGGTCGCAGTATCGTCCCGAGGAGCATGGCGCTCACGAGGAAGGCTGCGGTTGCGGCGAGCATGACGACGATCACGAGTGCGGTTGTGGCCACCACCATGGCGAGGACCACGAGTGCTGCGGCGGCCACGGCCATGAAGACGGCCATGAGTGCTGCTGCGGCCACCATCACGGGGAGTAGCGCCCATGAGCTTGACGTTCGTGGTGCTTGCGCTGGTGCTCTTTCTCTTTGCGATCTACATCGGCTTTTTGTGCGGCCAGTGGGCGTGCGAAAAGCGCGTCATCACCAAGCGCGACTACTGGATTGCCAACTTTGCGGGAGCTGCGGCAGTCGTCCTGCTGACCTGGGTGTTCTCGCTGTTCCCGCTGGTGCAGTTTGCGCCGATCGGCTGGCTCGGCGGCTTTATCGCCGGTCTTAAGATGAGCTTTGGCGAGTCCGTTGGTCCATGGCGCAAGCACGACGAGGTTTTTAACGTCAACAAGGCTCATCGCGCCGCCGCCGACGCGGGCGACGCCGAGGAGCGTCGCCGTGCGCGTCACAATGGTGCAGCCGACCGACAGCTCATCTCGGTCACCGATGACAGCAGGGGTGCTGGCAAGCACGCTAAGAAATAGTAAAAAGAGGTAACTATGGCAGAAAACAAAGACGAACAGCTCACCGACGAGGAGCTGGCACAGCTTCAGCTGGCAGAGGAGAACGAGAATGCCGTCGACCGTCTGGTCCAGGAGCTCGGCTGCCCCACGCGCCGCATCCGCCAGTTTGCCGCCCGCGTGCTGCACCTGCTTGCCGAGCGCGATCCGCAGCGCGTCGTGCCCTGCGTCCCCGCGCTGATCGAGGCGCTCGACCGCCCCGAGGCTCAGACCCGCTGGGAGGCCCTCGATGCCCTGACGGCGCTTGCCACCACCTGTCCCGAGCAGCTGGGCGATGCCTTTGAGGGCGCCGAGACCGCACTGTTCGACGAGATTTCCTCCACGCTGCGCTATGCCGCCTTCCGCCTGCTGTGCGTGTGGGGCGCCACGAGCGTCGAGCGTTCGCGCGAGGCTTGGCCCATCCTGGACGAGGCCATTCAGTGCTACCACGGCGACCTCGAGTATCGCGACATGCTCGGTTGCCTGTACGAGTTTGGCCAGGGCGAGATCGACGCCGAGGTCGCCGAGAAGCTTGCGCTGCGCCTTAAGTTCGATGCCGAGAACGGCAAGGGCAGCTATCTCAAGGCCCGTTCGAGCGAGATTTGCGAAATGCTTGTTAAACGCTTTGACCTTGATCTCTCCAAAAAGAAGAAGCGTGCTAGCGTTAAAAAATCTGACGACGCCGAAAACGAGGAGTAACAGATTATGGCGCACGATGTAGTCCTGATTCCCGGTGACGGTATCGGTCCCGAGATTACGCAGGCCATGCGCCGCGTGGTCGAGGCCACCGGTGTCCAGATCAATTGGAATGTCCAGGAGGCCGGTGCCGGCGTCATGGACGAGTTTGGCACGCCACTGCCCCAGCACGTGCTCGATGCGGTCGCCGAGACCAAGGTTGCCATCAAGGGTCCCATCACCACGCCGGTCGGCACGGGTTTCCGCAGCGTTAACGTCGCCCTGCGCAAGCACTTCGACCTGTACGCCTGCGTGCGCCCCTGCCTGTCGCAGCCGGGCGACGGCTCGCGTTTCCGCGACGTCGACCTGGTCATCGTGCGCGAGAATACCGAGGATCTCTACGCCGGCATCGAGTTCGATGAGGGCGCTGCCGAGGTCGAGGAGCTCTCGCAGCTTGTCGAGCGGTCGGGTCAGAAGACCTTCGCCGCCGATTCCGCCATCTCGATCAAGCCGATCTCCATCGCCAAGAGCCGCCGTATTGTGGAGTACGCCTTTGAGTACGCCCGCCGTTGCGGCCGCAAAAAGGTGACGGCCGTACACAAGGCAAACATCATGAAAGCGACTGACGGCCTGTTCCTGCGCGTTGCGCGCGAGGTGGCCGCCAACTATCCCGATATCGAGTTCAACGACAAGATCGTCGACGCCACCTGCATGGGCCTGGTCCAGAACCCCAACGACTTCGATGTCCTGGTGCTGCCCAACCTGTACGGCGACATCGTGAGCGACCTGTGCGCCGGCCTCGTGGGCGGCTTAGGGATGGCCCCCGGCTCCAACATCGGTGCCGACTGCGCCATCTTCGAGGCAACGCACGGCTCCGCGCCCGATATCGCTGGCCAGGATATCGCCAACCCCACGGCCGAGATCCTTTCTGCTGCGATGATGCTCGATCACCTGGGCGAGAACGACGCTGCCAATCGCATTCGCGCCGCCGTATCTGCCACGCTCGACGAGGGCGAGCAGGTTACCGGTGACGTGCGCCGTGCCCAGACCGGTTCCGTCGAGGGCGCCGTGGGCACGCAGGCCTTTGCCGATGCCGTTATCGCGCACCTGGCCTAAGGTAGGCACGCTGCAAACGCCTAAATAGTACTTAAGTGTTTGCGTATAACCTAAGAATCAATACGCCCGGCGCTCTGTCGGGCGTATTCTATTGAGGACTATGTTTCCTAACAAGGAGTAACCGATATGGGTCTGATTCAAAAGAAGGACGAGAAGGACGAGATCGACGGCATCCAGATCATCGAGCGCGGCGAAGGCCCCGACGGTGACGAGGACGAGAAGATCGACCTGGTCGCCGGTACGTCTGCCGAGCACATTGCTGCCGGTACGACGGCCGAGGAGGAGGACGCCCGTCTGGAGGCTCAGATTGCCGCGGATGCCGCTGACGAGAATCTGATGCCCGAGGCCCAGGATGAGGACGACGATATCCTGGGTTCCGATGAAGACGATCGCGTATCCAAGCACAAGAAGACGATGATTGCCGCCTTTGTGGTTGCAGTCGTGATCGCTGCGGTGGTCGGCTTCTTTATCGGCAATGGCGGCTTTGGCGGCAAGGGTGTCGGCTCGGCGACCCTGACCGAGGACCAGCTCGATTCGACCGTGGCAAGCTATAGCTACAACGGCAAGAAGAGTGATATCACCGCGCGCGAGGCCATCGAGAGCCAGTACAGCCTCGATACCGTCAAGGATAGTGATGGCAACTACACCGCTCCTTCTGCCGACGTCATCCTGTCCTACGTGCGCAACAAGATCCTGCTCGATGCCGCCGAGGACGAGGACATTACCGTCTCTTCCAAGGAGATGAAGAAGTACGCCGAGGATTCCATCGGCACTTCGGACTACAAGACCATGGCCACGCAGTATGGCGTGTCCAAGGACCAGGCCAAGCAGATTGTCCGCCAGTCCGCGACGCTGCAGAA
>CABUTP010000048.1 GCA_902494545.1 uncultured Collinsella sp.
GCAGTACTTGTCGAAGGCGGCATCGAGCAAATCCTCGAGCGGCTTTTCGTAGGTGACATCCTGGATGCGCTCCAAGCGTTCCTCATATTCGACGCCGTCGGCTTTCATCTCGGCCATAGCGCGGTCGCGCGCGGCGCGCTCCTGCGCGCGCAGCACCTGCTTGGGATCCTCGAGCGTAGCCTCGACCATTGAGATCAGATCCATGGTATAGGTCTCACTCTCGGGGTCGAGCAGCTCCAGCGCGGCAAGCAAAAACGGCGAGAGCGGCTGGTCGAGCGCAAAATCCTCGGGCAGGTCGACCGTTAGCGCATAGTCGATGTCCGGCGCGGCGTCAGCTGGAGCGTCGGGTGCGGGCGGCACCTCGGTGCGCACGACGACGCCGGAGTCGATGAGCGTGGCGAAGATCTCGTCGGCACGAACCTCGAGCTTTGCCTTTTCCTCAGGGGTCTGCAGGCTTGTTTCGATGAGGTCGTGCACGCGGGCGCGGGCGTCGCCGCCCTGCTCGACCACGCTAATCACCATGGAGTGCGTGATACGCAGGCGTGGCTTGAGTGTCTCGGGCTGCGTTTCGATCAGGCGCTCAAAGGTCTGCTTGTTCCATGTGACAAAGCCCTCGGGGGCCTTTTTCTTTTTAATTTTACGGAGCTTCTTGGGGTCGTCGCCCGCCTTGGCCATGAGCTTTGCGTTCTCGATCTCGTGCTCCGGGGCCTCGGCGATCACCATGCCCTCGGTGTCAAAGCCCGAACGCCCGGCGCGACCAGCGATCTGATGGAACTCGCGGGCGCGCAGGCGACGCATCTTGTAGCCATCGAACTTGGTGAGCGCGGTGAGCACCACGGTGTGGATGGGTACGTTGATGCCGACGCCGAGTGTGTCGGTGCCGCAAATGACGGGCAGTAGGCCCTGCTGCGCCAGGCGCTCGACCAGGAGGCGATAGCGCGGCAGCATACCGGCGTGGTGCACACCGACGCCACATCCGAGCAGACGTTTGAGGATCTTGCCAAAAGCCGTGGAGAAGCTCGTGCCTTTGGCGGCTTCCTTAATAGCCTCGCGCTGCTCCTTGCTGGCAATGCCAAAGTTGGCGAGGGATTGCGCCGTCGCAAGGGCGGCGTCCTGGCTAAAGTGCACGATATAGAGCGGGGCCTCTCCACGGCGCATGGCGAGCTCGACCGTGCCCTCGAGCGAGGTCGTCACGTAGTCGTAGCTCAGCGGCACGGGGCGCGGGGCATCGACGACCAAGTCGCAGGTAGCACCGGTGTGTTCCTCGAGTGAGGCGGCGATGGCAGTGACATCGCCGAGCGTGGCGCTCATGAGCATGAATTGCGTGTGGGGCAGGGTGAGCAGCGGCACCTGCCAGGCCCAACCGCGGTTGGGGTCGGCAAAGTAGTGGAACTCGTCCATGGCCACGCAGCCCACGTCGGCATCTTCGCCCTCGCGCAGTGCGTCGTTGGCAAGGATCTCTGCCGTGCAGCAGATGACGGGTGCCTTGGTGTTGATATGCGTGTCGCCGGTGATCATGCCTACGTTATCGCGGCCGAGCACCTGCACAAGGTCGAAAAACTTCTCGCTGACCAGAGCCTTGATGGGAGCCGTGTAGTAGCAGCGCTTGCCCTGAGCCATGCCCATAAAGAGCATACCCAGCGCGACAAGCGACTTGCCCGATCCGGTCGGTGTTCCCAAAATGACATGGTCACCGGCGGCTAGATCCATGAGGGCCTCTTCCTGGTGGTCCCACAGCTCAATACCGCGATTGCTCGTCCATTCAAAGAAGCGTTCGAAGGCCTGGTCGGGCGTGAGCCACGGTTCGGGCTCGCTGCCGTCCTCGGGCTCCCACCAGGTGGGGGAGAGCGCACCGAGTGAGCCGAATTCGGCTTCGGTTCCCGTGCCGCCCGAGAACGAGCTGGCGGCGCCGGCGCCAGAAACGGTGCTGGCGGAAGTATCTGTCGTGGTCTGTGCCATGTGGTTGCTTTCTCTCGCGTTTGTCCGCCAACTATTATGGCGTAGCGGCGGCGCGGGGTGCCAGCGCGCGAGAAAATGCAGGAAATGGGCGTTCTGTCCAGCTGTTTGGTGCAGTTGTCAGCTAAGTGAGTAGACTTTTTGCGATATCGCGAGCACATGGCTTTTGTGCAAGGGATCTACCTGCGGTTTTAGTTTTCGTTATTCGGGTTGTGTTTGGCTATTGCAAAAAAGTCTACTCACTTAGGTTTGATGGCCGTTTGCCGGCGCCTCTTTGCGCTTGTTTGCCGACGTCGCGACCATCAGAAGCCCCTAGGACTCCTGCGGCAGGCGCTTCTTGCCTTTGCGGGCGCGGTTTCTAAAGTTCTCGACGGCCTCTTCCATGCCCAGAGGTACATAGGTGAGCTCATCGAGGTTATCGGGCAGGTAGCAGGCAAGGCTTTGCTCCTGCGCTCGGCCTGCTGCGAGTTGCTCTTCGGTAGGCTTCTCGCCGGGTGTGGCGCAAATGCCATAGACGGCGGCACCCATCTCGCGCGTGCGGCATTCATATTCGGTCTCGGGGTGCTCGGGATGGTCGCGGCGGACGTCGTCACTAACCCAAAGCGTGTCGTAGCCGGCCGCGGCAAACTGCCCCAGGGCGTAGTCGCGCAATGGCTTGCTATCGGTTCGCAGCGTGACGGTAGCGCCGGCTGCAAAGAGCGAGCGGTAGAGCATCAGATGGTCGACATGGACGAGTCGTTTTTTGGCGTACTTGGCCTTGGGCTGTGGCGTGGGAAAGTTAATGGTGATGGCATCGAGCTCGCCTGCGGCAAACAGCTGCGGCAGCGATGCGGCACCTCGGGGCAGGACGAGTGCGTTGGACAGCTCCTGCTCGCAGATTTTCTGTGCGGCATAGGCGATGCAGATAGGCTCCTGGTCCATACCGATAAAGAGCGTGTTTGGCTCGTGGGCCGCGCGCTCTACAAGGTACGTTCCCTTGCCACAACCAAGATCAAGGTGAAGGTGCTCGAAGGGCTTGCCGCCTGCGGGCGCGCAAGCCTCGCGCCAATCTCCGGCATAGGCCTCGGGATTCGTCTCAATCGCATCGGCGTAGCGCTCCAGGCGCTCCTCGAGCACAAAGTTCTTTGGCGTGCGAACGTGGACGGCTCCCATGAGGCTCCTTGGTCATAAGTATGGAACGCATGGCTGCGCGTTCCGTCAATGGGTTGAAAAAGAGTGGGCATAGTTTGCCCGAAAGACGCGGTGCGGCTCGGCGGCGAGTCGTCGGTGCCTACAGGCGCTTGAGAATCACATAGCGGTTGAGCTCTCCGCTGCGACCGTCGGCATGGAAACGCTCAAGCTCGCGCACGGGGACCTCGCCGCTCTTGTAGAACGTACGGACGCCGCGCACCAGGTCGGTGATCTGCTGATCGTCAAAGTGATGGCAATAGCGGTAGGCGTGGCGGTCGTTTTGCCAGCCAATGAGGTGGTCGCCGGCTTCAAACTGCGCTGAATCGTATCCCTCAAACGGCGGGGTGAGCTCGGCGCGGGCTTCGGCTCGAACGGCCTTGCGCGCCATGCGCTCGTCGTTCATAAACTCCCAAAAGCTGATGGCGATGATGCCGCCCGGGCGCGTTTGGCGCACCAAGGCATCAAGTACGCGTACACGGTACTCGCACGACGGCACATGGTGCATAAAGCCAAAGCAGACCGAGATGTCGGCGAGCGGGGCGTCGAAAAGCACGTCGGGTGTCTCGGCGGGGTTGAGCTTCATAAGGGCGTCGAGCACATCGAGCTCCTGGAAGTGCAGGTTGGGAATGCGCAGGGCGTGGCCGCGTGCATCGATAGCCAGGTCTTGGCACGAGTCGACGCCATAGAACTCAAACGGACAGCTGGCATCTGCCGAGGGGTTTGCGCCGTCGACGCCCTTGGCGGCAAGTGCGCCGCCGGCGGCAAAGTTCTCGAATCGCATATTGCCGCAGGCGAGATCGAAGACACGGACGGGATGCTCGATCGTGGCGACGTCGAGCTGTTCGAGCGCGATATCCATGGTGCGTACCCAGCCGGGCCACGGGGCCTGGCGCGTATCGGAGAAGGAGGCGGAGTGCTCGCGATAGAACGTGTTGTTGAGCTGGATGAGCGATGAGGCGAAATCGCGGTTCACGGCGCGGAACTCCCTCCGTTGGCGGTGCGGAATAAACAGTACGACCATACTACCGTTAACGCCGCAACGGGGACAACCAAGCTACGGGTCATTGCTTTGTTTGGACACATTTCCGCAGCTCATATGCGCCCGCAACCGCCGGTTGTCAAAAATCTCACTAGAATAGGTGGCATGCTTTTGGCGGTGGCGGATAGATTTTTAACTGTGCAAGGCGCCTTAAGAACAAAAGCGGTCCGGCGGTACGGCTGGCATCACATAGGAGGAACCATGAATGTAGAAACTGCGCAGCGGCTCGCCGACCTTCGCCGCAGCAAAGGCTTTAGTCAAGAAGGGCTGGCACGAAAGCTGGGACTGTCGCGCCAGGCGGTCAGTAAATGGGAGCGCGCGGAGAGCTCGCCCGATACCGAGAACCTGATCTCGCTCGCCAAGCTCTATGGCGTGAGCCTGGACGAGCTGCTCAATCCGAGCGATGAGATCGAGGACGATATCGAGTTTGAGAACGAGGACCGCGCCCGCCAGCGCGAGGCCGAGGCGGCAGAGCGCGCACGCACCCATGAGGCGGCGGCACGAGCTACCGAGGCGGCAACACAGGCGAGTGACGCCGCCGCCAAGGCGGCGCAGGCGGCAAGCTGGAGTGCACAGGCCGCCAATGCCGCTACGGCGCAGGCGACGAGTGGCACCGCGATTGGCTCGACTCCGGTGAAGGGCCCGTTCCAGTCGTTCCCGTATTGGGCCGTGTGCTGGCTACTGTTCTTTTTGCTGATGTTCCCGTTTGGTGCCGGCCCCTTTGCCGCGCTGATCTTCTTTACGATTCCCATCTATCACTGGGTGGCGCGTGCGCTCGATGGTGATTGGGCGCGCGGGGATATTCAGGTTGGTCCGGCACCGGTGACAGCTAGGGCTCAGAATGTTTCCGCTACGGTTGATACTGGCGTGGCTACCGCGACTACCGCTGAGCCGATTGCCAAAGAGGGTGGTGAATGATGAAGCTTTCGCATGAATCCAAGGTACGCTTGGGCGTTGGCATCGGAGCGTTTGTACTGATTATCGGGCTTGTTTTTGGCGTTTCGCGGACTTTGATTCATTTTGATGGCCCGTGGGATCTCGACGATGTTATACCCGGCTTGTCCGGTATGGACGATGTGGTTGATGACGACGATTTTATGAACGATGGCGGTAAATATTCCGCTCAGCCTCAGCAGCTTTCGTGTACGACCTTTGATGCCGATGAGTTCCGCTACCTCGATTTCGATATCAATGCGGCTTCGGTGGACGTCAAGGTTGTTGATGGCAACAAGGCTCGCGTTATCGAGCGGGGACGCGTTGCCAATGGTATGGATGCCTCCAAGGCCGCGACGCAGAACATCGCATCCGTCGAGGACTCGACGCTCAAGGTTTCTCAGTTTGGAAGTGATGACGGTAAGGCAATTGACCGCTCGGTTACGGTTGAGCTGCCGCGCCGTGTTGCCGAACATCTGAAGGGAATCAACGCGCACGTGGGCTCGGGTGATCTGCAGATTGCCGGTGTCACCTGTGATGGTTTCGACCTTTTCCTGGGTGCGGGAGATGTAGGGTTTGCGGGCAGCGTGACTGATGCGCTTAGTGCAGAGGTCGGGTCGGGCGATGTAACGTTCGAGCTCTACCAGGCCCCCGCGAAGTCGATGGACGTGAGTGTGGGCTCGGGCGATGTGGAGATGACGGTTCCGAACTCGACGGGCTTTAAGGCGAGCCTCACCTTGGGCAGCGGCGACTTCGAGAGCGATTTCCTTCCGCTTGACTACGACGGCGAGACCATTTTGAATCTTGAATTCGATAATGGCGATAAGTCCGCCACGTATCGTTTTGAGGTTGGTTCGGGCGACATGTCATTTGATTCAGAGTGACGGGCGGTTATCGAAGACTTATACACCATAGCTGCGCTGTTTGATGAAGGCGCCGAAGCCGAGATCGGCTCCGGCGCCTTTGCCTTTACAATGGGGGCATGGAACAGATTATCTTGAACATACTCGAGGCTCTGCGTCGCGGTGAGACCGTGGACGACAAAGCGCTCGTCAAACTGATACATGCCGAGGCGCGCCGTGAGGGCGCCGACAAACGCGATTTGGCCAAGCGCCGTCTGCTGCCGTTCTACCAGCGGGTTAAACGTGAGGAGCCGGCGCGGTGGGCTGGGTGGAATGTCGACGCCGATCTGGAACGTCGGTTGCTGCAAGTGCTGAGGATGAAGCCTCGTCGCACGGCTTCGGGCGTGGCGACCATTACCGTCATCACCAAGCCCTGGCCGTGCTCGGGCGATTGCCTGTTTTGCCCCAACGATCTGCGCATGCCCAAAAGCTATCTGCACGCCGAGCCGGCGTGCGCCCGTGCAGAGCAAAATTGCTTTGACCCGTATCTGCAGGTGAGCGCTCGTCTGACCGCGCTTTCGCAGATGGGGCATGCGACCGACAAGATAGAGCTCATCGTGCTCGGTGGCACCTGGAGCGACTATCCGCAAGGGTACCAGACATGGTTTATGTCGGAACTTTTCCGTGCGCTCAATGACGATGCCGTCGCCGGCGTGGCGGCAAACCCCATGTTGGCGCGTCCGGGCATCAGTCGTGCCGAGGCGGGGCGTCTGCTCGATGACGCTCCCGCCGATGCCCTGCCGCCGGTGGTAGTAGAGCGCCGCGAGCGCTATCGGGCCGCCGGCATTGCGACAGACGAGGCTGAGCTTGCTGCCGGCGTTGCCGACGAGCAGGAGCGTGTGGATGCTGCCGTGGGCGGCTATAACCGCGCGGTGCGTCGTCTGTACGGCCCTGGTACGCCGTGGGGCGAGGTTGCCGAGTGGCAAACGACAACGATGGAAGAGCTTGAGCGTCAGCAGCGTATCAACGAGACGGCGAAGCATCGTGTGGTGGGGCTCGTTATCGAGACGCGCCCCGATGCCGTAACGCCGCAGGCCCTCACGCTCATCCGCCGCCTGGGCTGCACCAAGATTCAGATGGGTATCCAGAGTCTCGACCAGCACCTGCTCGACATCAACGAGCGCCGCATTTCGGTGGCTCAGGTCGAGTGGGCGTTTTCTCTTGCGCGCCTGTTTGGCTTTAAGATTCACGCGCATTTTATGCTCAACTTGCTGGACGCCACGCCCGAGGGGGACAAGCGCGACTACGAGCGCTTTATGACCGAGGGGGCCTTTATGCCCGACGAGGTCAAGGTCTACCCGTGTGCGCTCATCGAGGGCTCGCGTTTGGTGGGCTGCTATGAGCGCGGCGAGTGGCGCCCCTATACCGAGGAAGAGCTGCTCGATGTGTTGGCCGACGACATCGTAGTGACGCCGGCGTTCTGCCGTATCAGCCGTATGATTCGTGACTTTAGCTCCGACGACATCATGGTGGGCAACAAGAAGCCTAATCTGCGTCAGCTCGTTGAGAACCGCCTAGCTGCTCGGGGTGACGGTGCGACGGTGCGTGAGATTCGCTATCGCGAGATCAGCACGGCGGGTGCCGATCTGGACGAGTTGACCCTTGACGAGGAAGTGACGTACGAGACGCCGGTGACGCACGAGCGCTTTTTGCAGTGGGTGACGCCGCAGGGCAAGATCGCCGGCTTTTTGCGCCTGTCGTTGCCCGATCGTGCGTTTGTTACCGCGCACGCAGACGAGTTGCCGACGACGCCGGACGAGGCAATGATTCGCGAGGTGCACGTGTATGGCATGGCGGCGCGCGTGGGCGACCAGGGCCAGGCGGCGCAGCATCACGGGTTGGGGCGTGTGCTCGTAGAGCGTGCGTGCCAGATTGCTCGAGACGCGGGGTATACGCACATCAACGTGATTAGCGCGATCGGTACGCGCGAGTACTATCGCCATTTGGGTTTTTACGACCACGGACTCTATCTGCAAAAGGAGCTCTAAATGAACAAGCCGAGTGTTTCTGCTGGCGTCGTTGCCGGCGTTGCTCTGGGGGCCGCGGCGCTTGGTGCGGCCGCTGTCGCTGTTCGTGCTGCCTGTCTGCAGGTTGCGCGAACCCGCAATGGGTTGGCGCGTGTGAAACGCGTGCACGATGAGGGCGGCGACGAAGTCCGCGTATTGGTGCAAGGCGGCGTCTACCAAAGCGCGAGTTACGTTGGCGAACGCTGGGCGGAGCCCGTCTTTGCGTACTATCGCGCGTTTGACGACGTGTTTGAGGCCGAGGACGCAATGCGTGATGCTTACGGGCATGGTATCGACCGTATGCTCATGCTGGGCGGCGGCGGGTTTGCCTATCCCAAGTTCGCTCTGATGTCGCACGCGGGCTTGCGCATGGACGTCATCGAGTATGACGGAGAGATTACGCGCCTGGCGCGCCGTTGGTTCTATCTGGACGAGCTGGAGCGCACGGTGGGCGATCGCTTGCGGGTGATTACTGCTGAGGCTCGCTCGTATCTGGGTGTGACGAGTGTGGGCCATCGCCGCTACGACGTGGTCGTGAGCGATTGCTTTGGCGGTGCCGAGCCCGTACGCGAGCTGGCGACGGTTGAAGCGTTGCGTTTGGTGCGGGGCAGCCTAAATGTCGGTGGCGTCTACGTTGCCAATATCGTGAGCGCAAGCGAGGGGAGCGATGTGACGTTCCTGCGCGATTGCGCTGCCACGGCACTCGAGGTATTCGCCCACGCCTGGGTGGTCCCATGTGGCGATGCGGAGTTCGGCGGCGAGGAGAACTACCTGCTCATCGCCAGCGACGGCGACTACGCCTTTGCCGAAGCCGTGCCCTTCGACG
This sequence comes from uncultured Collinsella sp., assembly GCA_902494545.1. Lineage (GTDB taxonomy): Bacteria > Actinomycetota > Coriobacteriia > Coriobacteriales > Coriobacteriaceae > Collinsella. The sequence goes on from CABUTP010000048.1 coordinate 8,833, forward strand.
CCGACTTCCTCGGCACCGTCCTTCACGACAAGTAAGTCTCCCCGTCCCAAAAAGACTGGTCTTA
>CABUTP010000049.1 GCA_902494545.1 uncultured Collinsella sp.
GCAAGGTTGGCCGAAAGCAGGAACTGGATGACCTTGCGGATGTTGTCATAGATGCGACGGCCCTCTTCGCAGGCGCCGATGATGGTGGCGAAGTTGTCGTCGGCGAGCACCATATCAGCGACGTTCTTGGTGACGTCGGTACCGGTGATGCCCATACCGACGCCGATGTCGGCGCGCTTGATGGACGGGGCGTCGTTGACGCCGTCGCCCGTCATGGCAACGATCTGGTCGCGCGACTTCCAAGCCTCGACGATACGAGTCTTGTGCTCGGGCTGGACGCGAGCGTACACGCCGTAGTCCTCGATGTGCGCGTCGAGCTCCTCGTCGCTCATGCGATCGAGGTCGGCACCGGTGATGGCATGGCTGCGATCGGTGACGATTCCCAGCTGCTTGGCAATGGCCACGGCGGTGTCGATATGGTCGCCCGTGATCATGACAGTGCGGATACCGGCGTCGTGGGCCTCGCGGATGGCGTCGGCGACCTCGGGGCGGACAGGGTCAATCATTCCGGACAGGCCACAGAAGACCAGGTCGTGCTCGAGCGCAGCGGGGCTGCAGTCGCTCGGGACCTCGGTGTAGGTGCGGCTTGCCAGCGCCAGTACGCGCAGAGCCTCGTCGGCCATGGCCTTGTTAGCGGCCACGAGCTCGGCACGACGCTCCTCGGTCAGGGGGACGACCTTATCGCCCTCGTAGATATGGGTGCACAGGCCGATCACCACGTCGGGCGCGCCCTTGGTGTACTGCTCGTACTCGCCGTCCAGGGTCTCGACGACCACGGACATCATCTTACGGCCCGAGTCGAACGGAGCCTCGCCCACGCGCGGGTGCTCGGCAGCCAGGCCAGTAAGACCAGCCTTGCCGGCATCGTTGACGAGTGCGCACTCGGTCGGCTCGCCCACGGCCTCGCCCAGCTCCTCGTCCCACTGGGCATCGGAGCACAGCGCCATGCCGGCCAGGAACTTCTCCTTGGGCGCAGCGAGCTCGTGCTTGACGACGGTCATCTTGTTCTGGGTAAGGGTACCGGTCTTGTCGGAGCAGATGGTCTGTGTGCAGCCAAGGGTCTCGACGGCGGAAAGCTTACGGATAATCGCCTGGCGCTTGGCCATCTTGGTCACGCCGAGCGAAAGGACGATGGTCACGACGGCGACCAGGCCCTCGGGGATGGCGGCGACGGCGAGCGAGACGGCAACCATAAAGGTGTCGAGCAGGGCGGTCGGGTCGGTAAGGACGTTGCCCACGCCGTGACGGATGATGTCGACGCCAAAGATGACGACGCAGATGACGATAACCATAATGGTAAGGATGCGGCTGAGCTCGGCGAGCTTCACCTGCAGCGGCGTGAGCTCTTCCTTGGCCTCGGCAAGAGCGCCGGCAATCTTGCCCATCTCGGTGTTCATACCGGTGCCGACCACGACGGCGCGACCGCGACCGTACACCACGGTGGAACCCATGTAGCACATGTTCTTGCGGTCGCCGAGCGGCACGTCATCGGTGCCCGCGGCGAGCTCGATCACGTTGGCGTGCTTCTCGACCGGCACGGACTCGCCGGTCAGTGCGGCCTCTTCGATCTTCATCGTGGCGCTCTCGAGGACGCGGCAGTCGGCCGGGACGGAGTCGCCCGCCTCGAGCATGAGGACGTCGCCGGGCACGAGCTCGGCGCTCGGCAGGTGCACGAGCTTGCCGTCGCGCAGCACCTTGGACTGCGCCGCGCTCATTTCCTGCAGGGCCTCGAGGGCCTCCTCGCTCTTGGCTTCCTGGACCACGCCCAGCACCGAGTTGACGATAACGACGAACATGATAATGGCGACGTCGGCAAAATCGGGCTCGCCCTTGACCATGCCCGTAAGTGCGCTGATAACGGCGGCAACGATCAGCATGATGACCATGGGGTCGGCCATCTGCTCAAAGAAACGCTTCCATAGCGGCGTCTTCTCGGCTTCCTCGAGCTTGTTAGGGCCTGTCTTGGCAAGGCGCGACGACGCCTCGTCGTTGCTCAGGCCGAGGTTCTCATCGACACCTTGGTCGCTGAGCACCTCCGCCGCGGCGGACAGGTATTCCTTTTGCATATAGAGTCCCCTCCTGGGATTCGGGCCACTCAGCAGATTGATGCCCGATCATAATTCCCAGGAGAAGGGCAAGGGCTCATCAAGGCTGCCGTGCTGAGCGGCAGTTGATAGTGGAGCTATGGTACCCCAAAGCGACGCGTCTAGCCAAAACATTCCATCTGGAAACACGGCACAGGCGCAACGGTGCAGACAGTGTGATGCTCAAGATTGATAAAACGTTTTTTCTTCGGCGCATCATCGAACTAAAATATCGCCCAGATAGCAGCGGTTAGAACGGTTGGTAAAATTTTTGCATATACCGTTTTTCCGCAAAAAATGAACTTCTAATTCGGCATACGGTCGATTTTTTGGGGTATTCGGTCGGCATTTCGTTATAATCATCTCAGTTTTATTTCTTATGGTTTATCTATCAGCGCAAGACGATGTCAGATGGAGGTCTGAATGTACAAGCGCACCAAGATTGTATGCACCATGGGTCCCGCCTGCGATAGCGACGAGACCATCCGCGAGATGATCAAGGCGGGCATGAACGTCGCCCGTTTTAACTTCTCGCACGGCTCCTACGACGAGCACCACGGTCGCATCGAGCGCGTCCGCCGTATTTCCAAGGAGCTCGGCATGCCCGTCGGCATCCTGCTCGACACCAAGGGCCCCGAGGTCCGCACCGGCCTTTTGGTCGACGGCAAGAAGGTTGCCGTCAAGACCGGCGACAAGATCGTCGTCACCGCTCAGCCCACGTCCGAGGATTTCCACGGCACCGCTGAGCACATCTCCCTCGACTACCTGGCTCTGCCCTCCGAGGTCGAGAAGGGCTCCCTCATCCTGATCGATGACGGCCTGGTTGCCCTCGAGGTCGAGTCCGTCGACGGCCAGGACATGACCTGCGTCGTCAAGAACGACGGCCTGATTGGCGAGCGCAAGGGCGTCAACATGCCCAACGTCAACATCTCGCTGCCCGCCATCACCGAGCGCGATCGTCAGGACATCCTCTTTGGCCTGACCGAGAACATCGACTACATCGCCGCTTCCTTCATCCGTGACGGCGAGTCCGTCCGCGGCATCCGCGAGCTTTGCCGCGAGAACGGTGGCGAGCACGTGACGATCTTCCCGAAGATCGAGTGCGCCCTGGGCGTCGAGAACTTCGACGAGATCCTCGAGGCTTCCGACGGCATCATGGTCGCCCGTGGCGACCTGGGCATCGAGATCAAGCCCGAGCTCGTTCCGCACATCCAGAAGGAGATCATCGCCAAGTGCAACGCGGCCTATAAGCCCGTTATCACCGCTACGCAGATGCTCGACTCCATGCAGCAGAACCCGCGTCCGACGCGCGCCGAGGTTGCCGACGTTGCTAACGCCATTTACGACGGCACCGACGCCGTTATGCTTTCCGGCGAGTCCGCTGCCGGCAAGTACCCGGTCGAGGCCGTCAAGATGCAGGCCAGCATCGCTCTCGAGACCGAGAAGTACCTCCCGGCCCACGCTCCGCTCGAGGTTCCGGCCGATGCTCACGGCACCCGCGTCGTCAACAACGTTGTGGGTATGTCCGCTGTGAACATGGCTACCACCGTTGGCGCCAAGTGCATCACCGTGCCGACGACCACCGGTCGTACCGCTCGCCTGATCTCGCACTTCCGTCCCAACATGCCGATCTGCGCGTTCTCCCGCCACGAGTGGGCCGTCCAGCAGATGATCATGTACTGGGGCGTTATCCCGCACCAGGCCGAGATTACCCAGGGCACCGTCAACGGCACGATCGTCAAGGCGATCGAGACCGCTAAGGAGCTCGGCTACGTCGAGGCCGGCGACCTGACCGTCGCTACCGCCGGCGATCCCCGCATGAGCGTCCAGCTCGAGGACAAGGTCTCCTCGACCAACGTCGCTTACGTCGCTCAGGTGCGCTAAAACGCACTTGCAAGCACACTTGCATTGCAAAGGGCCCGGAAGGCAAAGCCTTCCGGGCCCTTTTTCTATGCCAATGCCGGCACACGGCAAAACACACACTCATTTCTTTACCAAAAGCGCGAAATCCGCCCTTCGAGGCCCAAAAAATAAAGTCCCAAGCGCTAAAAGTGTTCGCCCGGTGGCAAACCCACACCTTAACCGACGCTGCTAAATCGTTTTAGCAAGAGTCAGATCGACCTGGTTTTCGGAAGTGCGGGGAAAAATTGCTTACCCCCGAGCACAAGCCCTATTATTTCAACAAAACCCCTGATAAAGTTGGCTCAAATACCGCTTGTGCTTTGCCTGTTTGTCTTTTTCCCCGCACTTCCGAAACCGATAGCCTTTCTAGCCCAAACAACGCTCGAACGATCGGATTGCCATGTCATTTCTCGCTTGCGGACCCACAGCTTTTCAGTACTATCGCATCCCGCCCCAGATACTAGGACTCTATCCGGCAATCCTGCCGCCCGACCATGACCATCGCTTGGTGCACTACTCAAAACAACCAGTATTTAAAGACTTGCTCGGCACACCAGTTTGGAGATTCGTGGGCGAAAGAAAACAGCGCGCGAACGGAAAGCTATTTCATAGCCGTCTGCTAACCCAAGAGCCGCCTCCTGGGTCGTTTAGGCAGACTGAGCATGGATTTGATGTCACGTCGCCCGAGTTTACGCTGCTCAACCTTGCCACGCAGGTCTCACGCAACCAGTTACTCATGGCTTGCTACGAGATGTGCGGCTCCTTTGCAGTGTTTAGGCCCTGCGAGCGAACGCAACAACAACTCGATGAAGCCATTTCGCTTATGCTCATTCCGCCCGACTGTGGTTGGAAACGCGTTGTCGACACCAAGGGCAATGGCACCAATTTGTGGAAGCGCCCACCGCTCCTCAGCGCGGCGGATATCGCCGCGTTCGCTAAGCAGGCCGCAGGCCTGCGCGGCGTTAAGCAGCTCCGCTGGGCGGCCGAGCACATGACGGGGCAGACCGCCTCGCCTTTCGAAGTCCAAACATCCATACTCGTCTCACTCCCCCGTGACGAGGGCGGCCTGGGTATCGGCATCACCAACAACGTGCGCATCCCACTCAGCGACGCCGCGCGCTCGCTGTATGACAAAACCTGCTGCTACGCCGATATCCTCATCGAGAGCAACACCGACAGCATGGGCGTCATTTTGGAATGCCAAGGCCGCTCCGCCCACGATGGCGAAGCCGCAAGCCTCTCCGATGCCGAACGCACCACCGCCCTCACAAGCATGGGCTATGACGTTATCCAGATAACCTATGAGCAAATCAAAGACACGAAGAGCTTTAACAACATCGCTGAGCTCATTCATAAAAAGGCGGGGCTCCCCTACATCGCAAAGACCGATCAGGAACGCACCATCGAAGATGCCCTGAGACGGGAGCTGCTGGTCAATTGGGATGAACTGTTCACCGTTAAGCCGGCCGGCTAGCAGCTAGCGATCAGGGGGACTGCGGGAACGTCAGAAGCAGCAACGCGAGCCGCAAATCCCGCCTCGGTCAGCTCGATGACCTCGGTAAACGTTGTGTCGAAGAACTCCTCGGTCAGTAGGCGATACGGCGGATGATCGGGCTCGCCGGGGTTTTCGCGCACGATCTCGTGCATGACACCGATGGTCTTGAGCACATACTCCTTATGGATGGGATACTGCCCAAAACGCGTCGCGGCGGTATACAGGCGATCGGTCGCACGCGGAATCGAAACAATGCCGAGCGTCTTGCCAAACCAGTCAAAGTCGCCTTGCTTTTTAATGCGGAACTCCTCACACGGCTTGCCGCCGTGCGCCTCCAGGTACTGATTCACGCGCGTATTCCATACGGTATCGGCCACCAGATGCGACCAGACGCCCAGTGTTAAATCGAGCAGCGACTGCGCCACATCTTCGGACGCAAGCGAGAACTCACAGGTGCCGGGACCGGCAACCGGCTCGGCATCCTTGTAACGCTGGGGATAGTGCACGCGGTTCAGTCGCTCGCGTTCCTCGATAATCGAGGTCGCTGCGGCCGGCGCACCGGTGGGCGAACTATTAAGCAACGGTGCCACATAGGTATCCCAGAACTCATGCTCACGAGGCTTAGGGATGGGCTCAGGCTTGGCAAAGTGCGTAATGCGGTACGGGATGGGATCGGCGATGCCAGGGACCATATAGCCCACGAAGATATCCGGAACCACGCAGCCAAACAAAAAGGCATTGCGGTCGCGCACGCTATTGGCAAGCGCACCGGTGCGCTCCAGCAAACGCTCCGTCTGAGCGATATGAATGTTCCAGCTTGGCATAGCCACCCCCATAAAAACCTGGATAACTATACCATCACGGCAAAGCCGCGCGGGCGGCTACGCACGCTCTACGCAGCAACTAGTCCGTAGCACCGCTTTCGGTTCCACACGACGGCGAAGGCGCCTCGACCACATGGTGATATCGATCGATATAGATGGCGCGGGCACCCAGGCGTCGCACCAAATCCTGGTGATGTGTGCTCATCAAGACCGTCTTACCCGCCGCTACGTAGGCCAGCAAGAAGTTGACCACGATGTCGCAAGAGTCCTCGTCAAGTCCATTGGTAGGCTCGTCGAGAACCAGGATATCGGGGTTCATCGACACGACGGCAGCCAGCGCAACGCGCTTCTTTTGCCCGCCCGAGAGCTGATAGGGAGAGGCGTCGGCAAGGTCGGCAACCTGGAACAGCCCCATGGCATCGCGCACGCGACGCTCGAGCTCGTCTGCCGGCAGCCCCATCTGCGCGGGACCAAAAGCAACTTCCTCGCCAACCGTAGCGCAAAACAGCTGGGCGTCGGCATTCTGGAACACAAAGCCCACGCGCTGATGAAAATGCTGAGCGGCCGCGGAATCCTTTAGAAACGCCGCATCGATCACGTGCCCGTCGAACAGGTATGCCCCTGCGTCTGCGAGTTCAAGGCCGTTAATAAGGCGCATAATCGTCGTCTTACCGCAGCCGTTGGGGCCGAGCAGCGCAACGAGCTCCCCGCGATCGACCTGCAACGACACACCATCGACAACCGTATGCCCCGCATAGGAGAACACCACGTCGCGCAGCTCGATGAGCGGCGTGGCCTCGACGCCAGCAGCACCGTTCGTGCCCGCCGCACTATTCATATCGATCGTCAAAACGTCGCCCTTCCCTATTTGCATCCCCAGCCGGAACCAGCAGCGCCTACAGCACGGCGCACAACACTGCCAGCAGCGCCACGCCGGCCGTATAGACCGCATCGCGCCAGCCAAACCCGGCGCGCGCGGGCGCCGGATACGCACCGGCAAAGCCGCGGCAAAGCATGGCCTCGTCCATCGCGCGGCTGCATTCCATCGCCTTGATAAAGGTCATGCCCATGATACCCGCCAGCGAGTCGGTACGCGAAAATCCCTCAGGCGCACGGCCAACGCTGCGCAGCATGACCGATTCACACAGATTGTGCGCCGTGCGACCCAGCACCTCGATATGCTTGAGCGCCATATCAAACGTAAAGATAACTTCGTCGGGTAGATGCAGCATCTTGAGCGCCGCCGACATGCGGCTCCACGTGATGGTCCACGAAACGCCCAGCACCAGCGACACATTAATGAAGGTCTTGAGCGCAATCTTGAGCATGGCGCCCGCGGCAGAAGCGTCCAGCAGCAAGGCGGGCAGCGCCAGAACCATCGCGAGCCCCGCAGCGCCAAGCGCCGGCACAAAGGTTGCCCGCAGCCCGCGTACGGGACGCACGGCAACGAGCACCAGCGCGATAGCCGCCATCAACATGAGGTACAACGGGCTCTGCGTCAGACACACGCACAGGACGCAAACGAACATCCCCACCAGGCGCACCGGAGCCGAAACGCAAGAAAGGGCGCGGTCGACCATCGACCCGCCCTCGTGCACGCCTCCACCCAGGCGAACCCGCTCAAGCAGGCTCGCCAGGTGCAGGACATTCTTTTGCATCACGCGATGCCGAGCCCCCGCGGGCTCGTAACGCTGCTCGGCCGCAAGCCAGCTAGGCAGCTCGGCTCTTGCCATGAGCACCGCTTTCCTTGACCGTCAACGAGACCAGACGGAATGCGATGGTGAGCACCGCCACGCCAATCACGCCCGAAAGAATATACATCGCGGCCTGGCCGGCAAAGCCAAGACCCTGCTCCTCGGAATAGGCCTGCAGATAATCGCCCGTGGGCAGAGCGTCGGCAAAGGTCGGGGTATCGAGTCCGACCGAGGTCTGCAGGCTGTCGTCACCAGCCTCCTGAACGGCGGTCGCGGCGCCCTCGGCATCCCACTCACCCCAGGCGTCACCCGTGGCCAGCAGGCCCAGCGGCGTGGCCACGACAAGCACGGCAACCAGGATAAGCGTGGGGACCAGCGAGGTCTTCTTGACAGCAGCGCCCTCGGCAGCAAGCTGGCCATCGACGGCCTCGGGCCCGACGATAACGCCCGGCGCCGTCTTCTTGATAAAGCCGTAAATCGCGGCCGTCGCCACGCCCTCGACCACGCCGGCAACCAACATATGCGGAATCATCATGGCCGGAATGGCAATGGACAGCGGGAAGGGGCAGTACAGCGGAGCGCCCGAGGCATTCGTGAAGAGCATCGGCTGAATACCAAACTCGATTGCCGCGCACAGGGCCGCCAGGCACAGGCCGACCCAGCCGCTCACGATGGCAGAAACCGAGGTGCCCCAGCTCTTGTCGTGCAGACGGCTGTTGAGCGCACGGAACACGATAGAAGCGGCAAACGGCAGCACGAAGGCCATGTTAAAGCAGTTGGCCCCAAAGGACAGGACGCCGCCGTCGCCAAACAGTAGCGCCTGCAGCGCCAGAGCAAC
>CABUTP010000050.1 GCA_902494545.1 uncultured Collinsella sp.
TACGACCCATAATCCGTCCATCCACAACGCAAGTCTTGTGCCTCATTGCAGCATTTTAACGTTGCGGATGGTAGACGGTCGATTCTACACCGCGGCGGGACCGTGTTCGCCAGTACGTATGCGAATAACTTCCTCGACCGGCTCGACCCAGATCTTGCCGTCGCCGACGGCACCGGTGCGAGCGGCGCTGCAGATAATGTCGACAATGCCGTCGACATGCTCATCGGCGCAAATGAGCGTGAACTGCACCTTAGGGATCGTGTTGACAAGCAACTCGTTGCCGCGCACGTATTCCTTCCAGCCATGCTGTGCGCCGCAGCCCTGCACCTGGTTGATAGTCATGCCACGAACATCGGCAGCAAACAGAGCGTCTTTAAGAACCTCAAGCTTCTCGGCACGAACGATCGCCGTAATCTTCTTCATAGTGAATTCCTCTCTTCAAAAAAAGAAATGAATTGTCCCTCACATGGCACGGGGTTTCCAGGTGCCACAGACCAACCTTGTAGATCAGATAAGTGCAACTAACAGGTCTTAGCAGGTTTCCCAAGTGCCGCAGATCGGCCTGAAAGAGGAGTGCCGCGTACTTAAGGTACGCAAACGACGATTGAAGGCCGAGGTGCGGTGCTTGGGGAAGCTGCTAATCGAGTCCGGAGAACGAAGGGTAGGCGCTCTCGCCGTGCTGACTCGCATCCAAGCCCAGCGCCTCGTCGGCCTCGTCAACGCGCAGGCTGCCGTGGAACAGCGCCTTGACCACCGCGGCGATCACCAAATCGAGCACCAGCACAATAGCGACCGTCACCACAATGCCCAAAATCTGCGAGACGAGCAGCGACACATCGCCCGTGTAGAACAGGCCGCCTTTACCGGTCCACGAAAGCTCCGGCGCACAGAACAGGCCCGTGAGCACGCCGCCCAAGATGCCGCCGATACCGTGGCAACCGAACGCGTCGAGCGCATCGTCGTAACCGAACTTGGTCTTGAGATGGCTGATGGCCAAGTAGCAGACGGGAGACACGATCAGGCCCATGACCAGCGCCGCCCATGGCTCGACAAAGCCCGCGCCCGGCGTGACCACCACAAGGCCCGCAACCAGACCGGTGCTGGCGCCCACCAGCGTGGGGCGACCAGTGTGCACGCGCTCGACGGCAAGCCACGAGACCATGCCCGCCGCGCTGGCCGTCACGGTGTTGAGGATGGCGAGTGCCGCCACGGCGTCGGCCTTAAACTCGCTGCCGCCGTTAAAGCCAAACCAGCCAAACCAAAGCAGCCCGGCGCCCAGCGCCACAAACGGCACGTTATGCGGACGGTAGCTCACCATGCCAAAACCGCGACGACGGCCGAGCATTAAGCAGAGAATCAGGCCGGTAAGACCGGACGAAATGTGTACCACGTCGCCGCCAGCAAAGTCGAGTGCGCCGATGATGTCGCCGATAAAGGAGCCCTCGCCGCCCCACACCATATGGGCGAGCGGCGCATAGACCACAAGCAGCCAAATGCCCAGAAAGGCCGTCATGGCACCAAACTTAACGCGACCGGCCAGGCTGCCCGTGACGATAGCGGCGGTGATCATGGCAAATGCCATCTGGAAGGCGATGTTGATGATCTGAGGGTAGACGGCACCGTCCGCAGCATTGCCCTCGGCCGCTTGCAGCACCTGGCCGAGCACCGGCAGGCACAGCAGCTGGTCAAGGCCTCCAATAAACGGGCTGGAACCGTCACCGCCGTAGGCCAGCGACCAGCCGGCAACAATCCACAGCACACCAACCAGACCAATGGCGCCAAAGCACATGAGCATGGTGTTGATGACATTTTTGCGCCTGGACAGGCCGCCATAGAAAAACGCCAGACCCGGTGTCATTAAAAACACGAGCATGGTGCAGATGAGCATAAACGTTGTCGATCCCGTATCGTACATTCGCTCCCCCTTGATCGCATGAACGTTGTCGGCGCCCATAATGCGGCCGAGGGGCAACTGGTGTAGACCAGATACGGCGTTGTTAAACGCTGCGTTGTCGAATGGAAACGGTGCCGCAATCTTGGAAACGGCGCGGCAACGGGCGCGAAACGAACGGGAAATACGCGAGCAAGGAAGCCGCGAGCGTACCCGTCCCGGCTAGCGTCGGAACAGCTCGCGGGCGCGGTCGCGGAGGTCGGTAGCTCGGATGACGCCTTCGTAGCGGTTGATGCGCAAGCGCGGGAAGGCATTGAAGAAGCGCAGGTCGCGACGACTGAGCGATACACTCGGCACCGGACGGCTCATGCGCTTGCCGGCAAGGCGACGACTGAGCGACGGACGCGGCATGCTCGGCGCGGCATCGGCCACGCGGCGAGCAGCGAGCGCCAGGCCGCGAGCACCATCCGCGATAAACGTCGGCATCGAAGCCTTCTCGCGCAGGGCATCGAGCGTCGCATCGCCCAGCTCCGCCAGCCACGCGTTAACGGCACGGCTACGGATGTGCGTCTGTGTCACCGAGTCAATCGTCGATTCGGGAATGCGCTCGAGCATTGAGTCCGAGGCATCGGCAAGCGACTCATTAATGCGGTCGGCAAGGTCGGCCCGGACGCGCTCCAGCTGATCGGACAGACGCCGCCAGCTCGCCAACGAGCACGCCGCGTCGACCATCATCGCGACCGCGACGATAAAGGCGGACAGCCGCACAATCAGCACCGGCAGATGGGCAAGCAGGCCCAACACCGCCGGCTCCACCACGCGGCAAATACACAACGCACCCAGGCCAAACGCGCATGCCCAGTACAGGCAGATGCGTCCGTGCAGGTTAAACGGCAGGTGCGAATAGTCCCAAAAGCGAGCGCCCGTTGTTTTTTCCAATAGAAGGCCCACACTGTACTCGATTACGCTGCACACAAGCGCCGCGGCGACAAACTGGCTCGAGGCATCCGGAATCCCACGCAACAAAAGCCAGCAGGCAATGCCGCCCGCGCCATAGATGGGGCAGCACGGCCCAAGCAAAAAGCCACTGTTGGCAAATCGTCCGTGATTGAGCATGGCGCATACTGTCGACTCCCATGCCCAACCGCAAAACCCGTAGAAGGCAAACGAGAGCACCAGCGCCGAGAGCGGACAGGCGGCAAGCGTCGCGCCGTCAAATGCCATGTCGATCGCGGTTCCCACCGTCTACCCTCTCCTCTTTTCGCTCGGTTCGCTGTTCATGCCATCGTCCGCCTCGTCCTTGCGCGGCAGACGACAGGCGACCGTCTCGCGCAGAGCGCACCATTTATCCGCCAGACACACAATCCATGCCTCACGACACGTCGGCGGCACCGGCACCAACGGAAACATATGACGCACGATAATATTCCGCTCGCGCGGCGTCAGTTCAAAATCTTCCTCCGCACGCGCCAGGGCAAAAAACGGGTGGCGAAAGCCATGCAGTCGATGGTTTGGGTCGGGATCGTGCCAGTCGTAGAGAAAGTAATCGTGCAGCAAGGCCCCGCGCAGCAACGAGGCGCGGTCGACCGAGACACCGACGCGGCCCAGGCGCTCGGCAAAGGACAAACTTGCCCGCGCCACTGAGGTCACATGCGCATACACCGTCACATCGCCATGCTGGATAAACTCGCGTGTCAGATCCAGACGGCCCGCCTGTGCCAGTTGACGGGCAGCATGGTCTACTTCGCACGCGATTTTCTCGGCACGAACGACATCGGACATGCTGCCTCCTTCCAGCGACTCACGGCGACAAGCCACGGCCTGTGCACAATCGATAAAAACATCATGGAACACATCAGTATGGCATCGGACAAAACGTTTTGCCCCGCCAGTTGACGAATTACCGCGCCGCCGTCACATATCAAACGCCAAAATGTGCGAGACTGTTTTGTGCAATTGTGCCGGCCGAGGGAGCGCCGGCGCTCGATTCGCATGGAGTAACCCACAACGATGCTGCTTACGCAAACGACAACGCCCGAGGACGTCAAGGCTCTCGACCGCGCCGAGCTTCCGCTGCTCTGCGGCGAGATTCGCCACGCCATCCTCGAAAGCTCCGCCGCCGTCGGCGGGCACGTTGCCCCCAACTTGGGCGTCGTTGAGCTCACGGTCGCGCTCCATCGCGTGTTTAACTCCCCCACCGACAAGATTGTCTTTGACGTGTCGCACCAGACCTACGCCCACAAGGCACTGACTGGGCGCGCGTACACTTATATCGATCCGGAGCGTTATGGTGAGGCTTCTGGCTTTGCCAATCCCGACGAGTCCGAGCACGACCTGTTCGCCATGGGCCACACCTCCACATCGGTGAGCCTGGGCTGCGGCCTTGCCCACGCGCGCGACCTGGCGGGCGATGCGTACAACGTCATCACCGTTATTGGCGACGGCTCGCTTTCGGGCGGCTTGGCGTTTGAGGGCTTTAACAATGCCGCCGAACTCGATAGCAACCTGATCATCATCGTCAACGATAACGACCAGTCCATTGCCGAAAACCATGGCGGCCTGTATCGCAATCTGGCCGAGCTGCGCGCCAGCAACGGCACCTGTGAGCGCAACGTTTTCCGCGCGATGGGGCTCGACTACCGCTACCTGAACGCCGGCAACGACGTGTTGGCCCTGGTCGACACGCTGCAGGAGCTGCGCGACATCGACCACCCCATCGTGCTGCACGTCTCCACTGCCAAGGGCAAGGGTTTTGAGCCGGCCCAAAACGACCCCGAGCGCTGGCATCACGTAGGCCCCTTTGACATGGCGACTGGGCGCAAGCTCTGCCCGGGCCATCCGAGCGAGCCGGCGCCGCGCACCTATGCCGACATTACGGGCGAGGCGCTCAGCGCCGCCATCGAGCACGATCCGCAGGTCGTGGGCATCACGGCCGCCACGCCCTACATCATGGGCTTTACACCCGAGCTTCGCGCTACCGCCGGCAAACAGTTCGTCGATGTGGGCATTGCCGAGGAGCACGCCGTGACCTTTGCCACCGCGCTTGCGCGCTCGGGCGCCAAGCCAGTCTTTGGTGTGTACGGCACGTTTTTGCAGCGCGCCTACGACGAACTGTGGCACGACCTGTGCCTCAACGACGCCTCCGCAACCATCTTGGTGTTTGGCGCGTCGGTCTTTGGCACCACGTCCGAGACGCACCTTTCGTTCTTTGATATTTCCATGCTGGGCGGTCTTCCCAACATGCACTACTTGGCGCCGGCCTGCATGGAGGAATATCTGTCCATGCTGAGCTGGTCGCTCGACCACCGCGAGCATCCCGTGGCAATCCGCGTGCCTGGTATTGGCCTGGTGAGCCGTCCCGACCTTGCGCCCGCCGAGGGCACCGATTATGGCGTCGTGCGCTACGACGTCGTGCGTCAGGGTCGCGACGTTGCCATACTCGCGCTTGGTGACTTCTTTGAACTGGGCGAGCGCATGGCAAACCGCTTGGCTGCCGAGTACGGCATCGAGACCACGCTCGTCAACCCGCGCTTTGCAACCGAGCTTGACCGTGAGTTCCTCGACAGCCTTGCCGCCGAGCATCACGTCGTCGTCACCCTCGAGGACGGCATCTTGGACGGCGGCTGGGGCGAGCGCGTGGCGTGCTACCTGGCCTGCACGCCCGTGCGCACGCGCACCTTCGGCATCGCCAAAGGCTTCCCCGACCGCTACGACCCCAACGAGCTGCTCGCTCAGAACGGCATGACGGTCGAGAACATGGCCGCCGAAGCCGTGAGACTACTCAACGAGTAAGAAAACCTCCGCAAGGGAAGCATCCCTGCGGAGGTTTTTATTTTCGCGACGCGATTATCTCAATCTGTAACATCTAGGGCCCGAATTCCCGTCTAACTGTTACAGATTGAGACAAAACAGCAAGTCATGGTCGGAGCGAAAAACGAATAACCGTTCATACGCGATCTCCTTACTTATATATGCGTCGCGTTGCCGCCATTATAGCGACCGCTGCGAGCGATCATGCCGTCGGCAAAACGCTATCTCAGCCGTAATAATCGACGTTTCCCCAGATAAAACCTACCAAAATAAACCTGTCCCTTTTTGGTTGGTTCAATAACCCATAAGGTAAGTATGTTTCTGAGTTATTTCGTGTTGACCCATTTGAGCGAGATAGGGTATAACTCTACTCAACCGCTAGGGATTTTATTGAGAAAGGTGTTCTCCCATGAGCAAGAACCTCTCCCAGCAGGTCGTTCTCGACCGCCGCGGCTTCGTTGCCGCCACCTTCGCAACCGTCGCCGGCCTTGGTCTTGCCGGCTGCTCTGACACCAGCGCCGAGGCCGACAAGGGTTCCGCCGCCGGCTCTTCCAAGGGCTCCGAGGATACCGAAGTTTCCGCTACGCTCGACGCTAAGGCATTCGACAAGCTCGTCGACAACGGCCCCAAGGCCGATGACGACGCCATCGCCGCCAGCACCTGGGCCACGGCCGTCAAGGACGCCGGCGTCTTTAAGATCGGTGGCGTTCAGACCTCCACGCTCTTCTCCCTCCTCAACGAGAAAGACGGTCAGACCCGTGGCTTTGACGCCGGCATCGCACAGCTCCTGTCCAACTACATTCTGGGCGAGAACAAGGTCGAGATCACCCAGGTGACCTCGGACACGCGCGAGTCCGTCCTGCAGAACGGCCAGGTCGACGCTGTCTTCGCCACCTACACCATCACTGACGAGCGCAAGGAGCTCGTCTCCTTTGCCGGTCCCTACTACTACACCCAGCAGGCTATCCTAGTGCTCGCCGACAACGACGACATCAAGAGCGTCGACGACCTGGCCGATAAGAACGTCGCCGTCCAGTCCGGCTCCAACGGCCCCGCCATTCTGGAGGAGTTCGCCCCCAAGGCCAGCCAGCAGGAGTTCAAGACCGACGAGGAGGCCCGCCAGGCACTCCAGCAGGGCCGTGTTGACGCCTACGTCATCGATAACAACATGCAGCAGAGCGCCCTGGTCCGCGAGCCCGGTAAGTACAAAATCGCCGGCAAGCCCTTCGGCAGCAAGGAGCCCTATGGCATTGGCCTGCCGCTCGATTCCGACGGCGTCGCCTTTGTCAACGACTTCCTTAAGAAGATCGAGGACGATGGCACCTGGACTGAGCTGTGGCAGATCTGCATCGGCGACCGTACGGGCGACACTAATGTTCCCGAGCTGCCCGAGATCGGCGCCTAGGCAGCGAGCCTGGTAACGGCCGCAACGAAACCATACGGAAACGCATGATGCGCTTTATTGCGGTAAACTGTTTCCTCACAGAGTTGTCGGGGCTTCCGTACACACGGGAGCCCCTTTCCTTATCGGCGGGAGGTCCGCATGAGTCTCTCCGAACTCTGGTCGCTCTATGGCCAGAACTATATCGACGCGCTGCTAGCAACCTGGGGCATGACGCTTGAGTCGTTTGCCATCGCCATGGTGCTGGCCGTCGCCGTCACCGTGATGCGCGTGTCGCCGCTCAAGCCGCTGCGCGTCTTTGGCGACCTGTATGTCCAGGTCTTCCGTAACATCCCCGGCATCGCACTGCTCATCATCGTCGTCTATGCGCTGCCGCCGCTCAAGGTCGTCCTGCCCTACCGCACCTGCGTTATCGTCGCCACGGTCCTTTTGGGCTCGGCCTTTGGCTCCGAGAACTTTATGAGCGGCGTCAACACCGTCGGCGTCGGTCAGGTGGAAGCCGCCCGCTCGCTGGGGATGAGCTTCAGCCGTATCCTCGCCAAGATCGTGATTCCGCAGGCGCTGCGCTCGAGCGTGCTGCCCATGACCAACCTCTTTATCGCTGTCATGCTCACCACCGCGCTCGGCAGCCAGGTACCGTTGCAATCGCAAGAGCTCACCGGCGTGGTGAGCTACATCAACACGCGCTCGCTCGGCGGCGTCGCCGCGTTCTTTATCTCGGCGCTCGGCTACCTGGGCACGGCCTTTGTGGTGAGCCACATTGGCAACTGCATCGATAAGAAGGTGAGGATCCTCCGATGAGCAAGCACTCCTCCCCTGCGCTTACCATGCGCGATGCGCTCTACGAGGCTCCCGGCCCCAAGATGCGCGCCAAGATTCGCATCGGCACCGCCATCTCGCTTGTTGCCGTCGCCGTGCTCTTCGCCCTCGTGTTGCAGCGCTTTTATGTGACCGGCCAGCTTTCGGTCCACTATTGGTATTTCTTTACGCACCTCACCACCTGGAAGTTCCTGCTTGCCGGCTTTGAGGGCACCGTTAAAGTCGCACTCACCGCCGGCGCCATCGCGCTGGTGCTGGGCTTAGCCCTTATGCTTGGCCGTACCAGCGACATTAAACCGCTGCAGCTGGTCTGCCGCGTGCTCACGGATTTCTTCCGCGGCGTGCCGAGCCTGCTGTTCATCTACTTCTTCTTTTTGGTGCTGCCCCAGTACAAGATCGCGCTGCCGTCGTTTTGGATGCTCACGCTTCCCGTCGCGCTCGCTGCCGCCGGCGTACTCGCCGAGATTTTCCGCGCCGGTGTCAACGCCGTACCGCGCGGCCAAGTCGAAGCCGCCCAGGCACTCGGTCTCTCCAAAGCCAAAATCACCTTTAAAATCGTGTTGCCGCAGGCGATTCGGTTTATCATTCCGTCGTTGATTTCGCAGCTTGTGGTCGTAGTCAAAGACACCACCGTCGCCTATGTGGTGAGCTACCCCGACCTCATGCAAAACGCCCGCGTGCTCATTACCAACTACGACGCTCTCGTGTCGGTCTACCTGGTAATCGCGGTCATCTATATCCTCATCAACGTCGCGATTAACAAGGCTGCTGTCTACGTTTCGCACAAGACCGGCGCGACCATCATCCGCTAACGCTTTACCATTTCGAGTCATAAGGAGCCGAGCACATGGCACAGAGTACCTCTTCCACCGGCAATCAGCCGCTGATCGAGCTCAGACACGTCGATAAGCA
>CABUTP010000051.1 GCA_902494545.1 uncultured Collinsella sp.
GACGCAGGCCGCGCATGAGCGCTGCTCGTATAACCACGAAGGAACGTTTGTAAGGAGGGACGCGTAGACCATGGATCTTTCGACTTTGATGCCGCAACAGCTGCAGATCGTCAAAACGCTCGACCGTCCGCTGTTTGTCTCGGCGGGCGCCGGTTCGGGCAAGACCTTTACCCTCACGCGCCGCATCGTCTACGCGCTCTCGCCCGAATCCGGTCCGTTCGTCGAGCATCTGGACCAGGTGCTCGCCATTACCTTTACCAAAGATGCCGCGGCCGAGATCCGTGACCGCGTGCGCCGCGCGCTCATCGACGAGGGCATGGACGAGGAGGCCCTGACCGTCGACGATGCATGGATCTCGACCATTCACGGCATGTGCTCGCGTATCCTGCGCGCACACGCGTTGGAGCTGGGCATCGATCCCGAGTTCACGGTGCTCACCGATACTGACGAGCTTATGGACCAGGCTGTTGAGCATGTGCTGGCCCGCGCGACGGCGCCCGATGCCGCCCCCGAGCTTGCGGCATCGCTCAAGGCCCTTTACGCCTGGTATCCCATGGCGGGCGAGGGCGGCCCCTTTGGCGCCGGCACTACCATCAAGGGCCTGGTGCGCGAGCTGCTGGAGCTGTCGAGTCAGTTGCCGGGCGGTATGGACGATGTGCGCGTGGCGCGCGGCCAGGCCGATACCTCGGCACTTGCCGATGCCTATCGTGCGGCGCTGGGCGCAAGCAAGGCCGCGACCGAGAAGGCGCAGACGGCGCTCGATGCCATCGACGCGTTCGAGGCGAGCGGCAAGACCATGGTCGACGCGGCGCGACTTATGATGTCGTGCACCATGCCGCGCGCGAGCAAGGCGTTCCCCAAGGAGCAGGTTGAGCTGCTCAAGGCGGAGGCTGCCGATGCGTTTATCAACATCGTGCTTGCCTGCGGCGGCCCGGCGCTCGATGCACTGGTGGGCCTGGCCCGTTCCGTGGAGGCCGAGTATCGCGCGCTGAAGGCTGCCCAGTCCGCCCTCGACAACAACGACCTGCTGCGCATGGCCTACGAGGCTCTGCGCGATTACCCTGCCATTCGTGCTGCGTACGAGGGCCGCTTTAAGATGGTCATGATCGATGAGTTCCAGGATACCGATCAGATGCAGGTCGATCTGATCCGCTACCTGACGGGTGCGGGGGAGCGCGCGCTGTGCACCGTGGGCGATGCACAGCAGTCGATCTATCGCTTCCGTGGCGCCGAGGTCGAGGTGTTCCGTCGTCAGGAGCGCAAGGTGGGCTCGTCTGCCGCGCCCGAGGCGACTGCCGTGGCCGACGCCCCAGCTGGCGAGCTCGTCAAACTCGTGCGCAACTTCCGCAGCCATGACGAGGTGCTGCGTTACGTGGCACGCGTCTTCGACGGCGATGACGGCGGTCTGATGCAGGGCTTTTTGGACCTTGAGGCGAGCGACGGCCGCAAGGACACGCTGGTGGCAGATGCCTCGCGTCGCCAGGCCCTCTTTGTTGCCGGCGGCAGTACGCAGGAGCGCACACAGGCCAAGGCCCGTGCGATCGCCGAGCGATTCCGCGCGCTTGCCGATGCCGGCCAGCCTCAGGGCGGCATGGTGCTGCTGCTGGGCCGCATGACCAACGCAGACGTCTACGCACAGGCCTTCCGCGACCAGGGGCTCGACTGCGTCATCGCGGGCGGCTCAGTCTTTGCCCAAGCTGCCGAGGTGCAGACGGTGCGCGCCCTGGTTTGTGCGCTGGCCAATCCGGCCGATACGGCGCAGGGCCTTATGCCGCTGCTCGCCTCGCCGATGTTTGCGCTGGGCGCCCAGGAGTTCTTGGCGCTGGCGACCAAGCTCGATAGCGAGACGGGGGAGACCTCGCGCCGCAACATCGATGCAGGCATCATGAGCGATTTCGACGTGCCGGGCCTGCAGGGCCTGCCGCTCGTGACGCGCGCCCGCGAGGTGTTGCGCTATGCGCTTCGTCGTGTGGGTCGCGATTCGTTCGCCGCCATCGCGCGTGACGTGGTCAACGCCTCCGGCTGGTTCGTGCGTCTGGCGCAGCGTGGTCCCGAGGGCAAGGCCATCGCCGCCAACGTGCTCAAGGCGCTCGATGCCGTGGCTGAGGCTGAGGCCGAGTTCGGCAACTCGCCGCGCTCCATTGCGCTTGCCTTCGATCGCTTCCTGGCGGGCAAGGAGGCCCCGGGCGCGCTCAATGAGGAGGGCGACGGCGCGGTACGCATCATGACCGTGCATGCATCCAAGGGCCTGGAGTATCCGGTCGTGG
Source organism: uncultured Collinsella sp. (assembly GCA_902494545.1). GTDB lineage: Bacteria > Actinomycetota > Coriobacteriia > Coriobacteriales > Coriobacteriaceae > Collinsella. Next base: position 2,268 of record CABUTP010000051.1, read on the forward strand.
CGGTTGCCGAGTGCTTTGGCGTGCGCAAATCGTCCGGTGCGGCTCAGATGGGGCGTGTCGAGGGCGGAGCGCAGGTCGTGGCGCTGCCGGCACGCTTCAACGGCGTTAAGCTCGCCGACGGAACCTTTGTGAAGGGCGACGACGTCAAAAAGCAGTTTGAGCATGCGTTTAAGGGCAAGGGCACGTCGCTGTGGCTGCCGCCGGAGCTCATGGAGGATGTCTGCGCGACGGGTTCTCCCGCCGAGGCATTCGTTCGCCTGCGCAACGACGACCTGCAGCTTTCGCTCGAGGAGCGGGCTCGTCTGCTCTATGTCGCCATGACGCGTGCGCGCGAGCTGGTGATCTTGGCGATGGATGCCGGCGTGAGCCGTGGCAAGGTGACGGCGCCGACCTTCGACGTCGAGATCGATTTGACCTACGACGTGCTGCGCCGTATTTTGCCGACCGACGCTCTGGACACGCCGCAGCTCGATGCCGACCGCCTGGTGTTCGACAACTCCCAGCCGGGCGACTACGAGCTCATTTCGCTCGCGAACTTTACCTTTGGCGAGCAGGCGTTTGAGGCCAACGCTTCACTGGATGCCGAGGGCAGGCTCGTTCGTGGCGATGTCGATACAGATACTGCCGACGATTCGGCCAGTACAATCGTCCCCGGTCCTGCCGACCCCAAGCCCGATTCGTTTGAGCTTGTGTATCCCCAGGCAGTGGGCGTGCGCATGGGCATCTGTCCGTATCCGATGCGTGACTCGTATAGCTACTCGTCAATCGCCGCGGCACTCCATGCCGAGACGGAAGACCGTGCCGCCGAGGCTCGTGTTCCCATGGACGAGGCTGGCGATGATGCGGAGTCGGATGGTTCCGAGATGACGGATGCAGACGTGGCCGCCGTTGAGCCCGCCGGCAACCCTATGGCGTTGGGCTCGGCCTTCCACGCTGCCTGCCAGTGGCTCATCGAGATGGGCGCCGATGCGCTGCCCGCCGCGCGTGCCGATGCACTGGCGCGCCAGTGGCGCCTGACGCCGGAGCAGCGCGAACGCTTCGACGTTGCTCTGGACCGCTGGCTCAAGTCGGCCGTTCGTGCCGACCTGCTCGCGTGGCCGTGCGTTCGCGCCGAGGTGCCGTTCTTTTCGCTGGGCTGCGAGGACGAGGACATCGCTCGCTACGGTGCATATGCCGAGGGCGCCATCGACGCTTTGGCGACGAACCCGGCCGATCCGTCACGCGCGCTGGTCATCGACTACAAGACGGGCGGCACACCGGACGAGACGCCGGAACAGTTGCAGGAGAAGCACGTCCTGCAGGCGCGCGTCTACGCTGATGTTCTACACAAGGCGGGCTTTGAGGCCGTGACCGTCAAGTTCGTCCGCGTGGAACAGGCCGATCCGACTCTCTTCGTCAATCCCACCGAGCCCCAAGTAGTCACCTACAATCTCTAGCCCTCAGATAGCTTGCGGTGGAATAGTTCCTGTATTGCGGCCCAGATGGCCCAAGCGGGAACTATTTCACCGCAACTCAAGAGGAGCCGTGTGGGTTTGGCTAGGTTCGGGTGCTGTCCGTGCCGTGGGGTAAAATCGTTCAGTCAGAACACGAACCCGCATCGGAGCTCATCACATGGCATTCGTCCATCTGCACAATCACACTGTTTTCTCCATGCTCGACGGCGCAACCCGTATCCAGGATATGGTCAACCGTGCCGTTGAGCTGGGCATGCCCGCCGTGGCCATTACCGACCACGGCTACATGTATGGCGTGCCCGACCTGGCGCTGGCCTGCGACGCCGTCAACCACAACACGCCCGAGTACAAAACCTGGAGCCACGACAAGGCCTTCTTGGAAAAGGACCGCCGCGACGAGCTGGTGGAGCCCGATCCCGAGGAAAACCCGCGCGAGCATGCCCAGTATGTGAAGGACATGGCCATGTGGGACGAGAAGGGCAACATCGACGAGCTCAAGCCGCCCCTGGTCATCAAACCCATCTTTGGCTGCGAGGTCTACTTTACGCCGGACGAGACGCTCGCCCGCGACCACAAGCCCGAGCTCTACCACATGATCCTTCTGGCCAAGGACCAGGAGGGCTACGTCAACCTGATGCAGACGGTCTCTGAGGCCGCCGTGCAGGGCTTTTACTATAAGCCCCGCGTGACGCTCGACAACCTGCGCCGCCACGCCAAGGGCATGATCTGCACCAGTGCCTGTATCGCGGGCATCATCCCCAAGTACATCGACCGCGGTGACATGGAGGGTGCCATCAAGTGGGCCGAGACCTTCCGCGACACCTTCGACCCCGGCGATTTTTACATCGAGATTCAGGAACACGGCATTACCACCGATAACGGCCTGACCGACGAGCAGATGGACCGCACGCTCATCGACATTGCCAAACAGGTGGGCGTCAAGGTCATCGCCACCAACGACTTCCACTACCTGCGCCGCGAGGACGCCCCCGTGCAGGACGTCATCATGTGCATTGGCATGAACGCCAAGGTCGACGACCCCAACCGTATGCGCATGACCGGCTCGGAGTTTTACATGAAGACCGAGGAGGAGATGCGGGCGATGTTCCCGTATTGCCCCGAGGCCTGCGACAACACGCTCGAGATTGCCGACAAGTGCTACGTGGAGCTCGACTGGGACTCCATCATCCTGCCGCGCTTCCCGTTGCTCGATCCCGGCGAGACGCACGAGAGCCAGTTCCGCCGCGAGTGCGAGAAGGGCCTGCGCCAGCACTACGGTGACGACTGGGCCACGCGCGAGATCGGCGGAGTCAACATCAAAGAGCGCTTTGAGTACGAATACAAGGTCATCTGCGACAAGGGCTTTGCCGCCTACTTCTTGATCGTTGCCGAGTACGTGCAATGGGCCAAGGACAACGGCATCGGCGTCGGCCCCGGCCGTGGTTCGGCCGCCGGCGCTATCGTCGCCTACGCCATGAACATCACCGCGTTCGACCCGCTCGAGAACGGCCTGATGTTCGAGAGGTTCCTGTCCCCGCAGCGTACCGAGATGCCCGATATCGATATGGACTTCGACGATGAGCGGCGCCTCGAGGTCGTGGAGCACGTTCGCCAGCTCTACGGCCCCGAGAAGGTCACCCACGTCATCACCTACTCGACCATCAAGGCCAAGCAGGCCATCAATGATGCCGCGCGCGTCCTGGACTACCCGGTCTACATGGGCCAGCGCCTGTCCAAGATGGTCTCGAGCGACCCCAAGGTCAAGCTCAAGCAGGTGCTCGACAAACAACCCGGCAAAGAAGATCTGTTTAACCCCGACTTTGCCGAGGCCTATAAAAAGGACGACGACGCCCGCCGCATCATCGACACGGCGCTCTCGATCGAGGGCCTCACCCGTGGCGAGGGCGTGCACGCGTGCGCCGTTCTGATCTGCCGCGACCCCGTCAACGAGCACGTGCCCACCAAGCTCGACACCAAGGGCGGCGTCGAGATTACCCAGTACGAGGGCCATACCGTTGCCGACATGGGCCTGCTCAAGATGGACTTCCTGGGCCTGCGCACGCTGACGGTTATCTCTAAGGCCAAGGCAAACATCAAAAAGAACTTTGGCATCGACATCAAAGAGGAAGAGATTCCCTTTGACGATCCCGAGATCTTTAAGCTCATGGGCTCCGGTCACACCGCCGGCGTCTTCCAGGTCGAGTCCGCCGGCATGACGGCCACGATCAAGAACATGAAGCCCACAGAGTACAAGCACGTCGTGGCATTGATCGCCCTGTACCGTCCGGGCCCGCTAGGCGCCGGCATGGTCTCGTCCTACATCAACCGTATGAACGGCAAGGAGCCGGCCGTCTCCTACGACGACCGTCTGGACGACATCCTGGGCGAAACCTACGGCACCATGGTCTACCAGGAACAGGTTATGCTCATCTCCGTCGAGATGTGCGGCTTCTCCAAGGGCGAATCGGACTCGCGTATCCGTAAGCCCGTGGCTAAGAAAAAGATTAAGCTGCTCACGTCGACGGTGCTGCACTGGGAGGATGGCTCGGACGAGACCACCTACGACCACTGGATGAACGGCGCTATCAAGAACAACTACACGCGCGAGGTCGCCCAGAAGATTTGGGACGATGTTCTCGAGTTCGCATCCTACGCCTTCAACAAGTCGCACTCCGCCGGCTACGCCATCCTGGTTATGCAGACGGCGTGGCTCAAGGCGCACTATCCGCACGAGTACATGGCGGCCGTGCTGACGTCCTACACGGGCAAGACCGACAAGATCGTGCACTACGTCTCGGCATGCCGTCACGACGGCATCCCCGTGCTTTCGCCAGATGTCAACGAGTCCGGTACCGAGTTCACGGCTACCAAGGAGGGCGTGCGCTTTGGTCTGGCCGGCATCCGCGGCGTGGGTACCGGCGTGGCGCAGGCGATTATCGCCGAGCGCGAGGCGGGCGGCCCGTTTAAGACGCTGCACGACTTTGTCGAGCGCGTGGACTCGAGCCAGGCCAACCGCCGCGTGATCGAATCGCTGATCAAGGCAGGTGCCTTCGACTCCACGGGCTATCCGCGCCGCCAGATGATGCGCTTTGTGGACAAGAACAACCCCGAGAACATCATCGACGCCGCGATAAAGCGCCAGAAGGACCGCGCGAGCGGCCAGACCTCGTTCTTCGACATGTTTGGTGATGTTGAGGGCTCGGGTTTCGAGGTCAGCGTGCCCGATCCGGACGGCCAGGAATGGGACCGCCACCTTAAGCTGAGCCAGGAGAAGGAGGTTCTGGGCATCTATGTCTCGGACCACCCGCTGCGCCCGTTTGAGTATGCGCTCAGCAAAGCGCGCGACTTCTCGTTCTCGCAGATCGACACCGGCTACGAAGTTCAGAATCCTACGGGCGGCACCATCAACCAGGAGATTCCCGAGGGTAAGGCGCTGTGGTGGGCCGGCATGGTCTCGAGCGTGTCCAAGCGCGTGACCAAAAACGGCGACCCCATGGGCATCGTGCAGCTCGAGGACATGGAAGGCGAGGCCACCGTCGTCGTGTTCCCCAAGACCTACAAGGAGGCCGAGGGGTACCTGTACGGCGAGGTTGATCCCGAGACCGGCGCGCAGCTGTCCGACGCGTTTGTGCGCATTAAGGGCAAGCTCGAGCGCTCGGACCGCGGCGACCAGATCATCGCGCAGGAGATCGTGCCGCTTGAGCTCAACGAGGAGAACAACAAGCCCAAGGTGTTTGAGGTTATGGTGCCCAACAGCCGATTTAGCCAGGGCAATATGGCGCGCCTGGCCACGGTGCTCACCGCTAACCCGGGCGGCGACCGCGTGGAGATCTTTATCGAGCAGGTGGACGGGCGCGTGCTGCGCGCCGAGGTGCCTGCCAAGGTCAACGCGCGCTCGATTCCGCTGCTGGCCGAGGCCAAGGCCATTGTGGGTAACCAAGGCCGCGTGACGGTTATCTAAAATGATTTTGCCGGGGTAGCTAATTTGGGACGGGGCTATTTTAGCTACCCTTTGGCTGACGGCGAATGAGTCGGGGTCGGAATGCATCTCAACCGACATATGGGGGTAGCTAAAATAGCCCCGTCCCAAATTAGCTACCCTGTGTGGATTGGAGGAAGTGATGGCGCAGGGGACGTTTGTGCAGGCGCTCCGGAAAGAGGCGGCGCTGAGCGGCACCTTTATGAAGGGCCGCTCGCTCATGCTCAACGGCGCCGTGCTGTCGATCGAGGACAGCGGCTCGCGCTTCTCCAAAAACGTGACGGTTGAGGGCTCAGTGCGCGGCTCGCGCGGTGACCTGTACAAGACGCACGTGGCGCTCGACATGGACGAGCACGAGGTGATCGACTACGACTGCGATTGCCCCGCTGCCTATCGCTACCCCGGCATGTGCAAGCACGCCATCGCCACGGCGCTGGCGTACCTGGATGCCAGCGGCATTGAGCCCGTCGAGGGGCTGCGCACGCCGGTCCGCACGTTTACGGCGCAGCCGAAACAGCCCGCGCGCACCGCGCCCAAAGTGCCGGTCGTCAATCCCAACTTTCCCTTCCCGGCGCCAGTTCCCACGAGCCCGAGCCTCATGAAGGCGCTCTCCGATCTTTCGGACGCGCGCATGGATGAGTTGGCGGGCATGCGCCGCAAGCTCGCCGGCACTGTCGACCCCGATGCCCCCAAGGCGGTGTTGGAGCCCTCGCTGGTGCCGTACTACAATCCGCTGTTTGCCGACCGCTTTAGCTGGGCGCTCGAGCTTCGCATTCGCTGTGGATCGGTGTCCTACGTGGTCAAGGACATCGACGGCATGGCCGATGCCTACGTGCGCGGCGGCACCTTCTCGTACGGCAAGAAGCTCACGTTTGTCCATACGCCTGAAGCCTTCGAAGACGTGTCGACAAAGCTGCTCAACCTTGTCGTGACGACAGTTGCCTATCTCGATGACATCACAAGCTCGCGTTCGGCGTCGTACGACTTTGCCCGCAGTGGTTTTGTCGCCGAGCGTCAGTTGCCGCTGTCCGAGCATAGCATCGTATATGTGCTGGACCTGTTGCGCGGCCA
>CABUTP010000052.1 GCA_902494545.1 uncultured Collinsella sp.
ATTTCATAGGTTCCTTCCTCAGTGAATAAAAACTTTCATAATTGCCGCCAGCACAGCCGCTATGACCGTCATGTCTATCGCCATGTGCGGGATGGATGCAAAAATGTTCGCCCCGCCGCCGCAGCCGCAATCCAGCACCTTGGCATTTGGTGCAAGTCGTAGAAATCGAAGTCCCCACCGCGCCACAGGGCTGTGGCCCAGATTCATCATGGCAACCATAAGTTTTCCGCCGAGGCCCACGGGCTTGCGGGTGTTTTCAAAGAACGACATCTGGTCCCTCCGATTTCGTGCATTCCGCATAGGTCAACGGGAACGAGGCCTTCAGCACCGCGCTTTTCTGCACCGCCCAGCCGTTTTGACGCAGGAAACGTAGGTATTCCTCGCTCGTCCACCTGCTGTGGAGGGGGAATCCCGCCATACTCATGAAAAAGGCTTTTGCCTTGCCGGAAACCGAGTTTCCCGCGTGGGTGAAGGTTGGCGCGATGAGCACGCCGTCGTCCTTCAGCACCCGCCTGATTTCCTGCAGGGCCTTTTCCGGATGCGGCACTATGTGAAGCGCGTTGGACGCGATCACCACTTCGAAGGACTTCTGTGCATAGGGCAGGCTGAACATATCTTGTACGGAAAAGTGCAGCTTTGCGGATTGATTGCCCTGTTTTGCTTCAAGGATCATCTTTGCAGAAGCGTCCGTAGCCTCGATGTGCGCCGCCGCATTCACGATGTTCTTTGCGATAAGCCCCGTGCCGGTGGCAACCTCCAGTACGGTTTTTGCTTTCACCACCGGCCGGATCAGCCCATACATCTTCTCATACGCCGCCCGGTCGTTTCGCATGAAACGGTCGTACCGACCGGCATTCTTGTCCCAGAAGCCCTTGCGTTCGTGCATGGCTATCGCCCCCAAACAGTTAGAGCTATCTAACTATAACACACGAATCTTGCAGTAAGATAAGGCTAACCTTATTCTCTTGGCTAAGACGCATCTCTCCGACCCTTTGAATCGCCCCTTTTCACGCCACCCGCTACGAACTCCGGCGGAAACCAGGGAGTGATTAAAGGAGCGACCTGCGGTTTTGCGAATCAATTGAGTCATTCCCGAAACCGCGAATCAAGGGCCTGATTCGCTCAAATTGCGCACGAATCAGCCCTCGGGCGGTACGACGCGACACGCATCGACAACACTCGGACTGGATTAGTCATCGAGTGGGAGTAGTAATAGAACATTTGCTCTTGTTTTTCATACGGTTTCGTACGGTTCCGATGGCGACCGATGGGGACGTTTCGGAACCGCGCACCTGCAAGCCACATGGTTTCACAAACGGGCAAAAACTCAGAAGGCTCCTCGTGAAAAACGAGGAGCCTTCCTGTTTCCTTCGGCGCGGGCGGATTGGGACCCGCTGCCGGTCTAGAGGCACTCGGTCAGAATCTGGAACACCTCGCTGCGCTCCAGTTTCTTGGCGCAGCCGCCGGTGAGCACGCAGGTGTCCGCAACCTTGTGCAGCGTCTCGTCGGACGCGTCGGAGCCCATCTCGGCGAAGCTCGTGGGAAGCCCCATCTCGCCGATGAACGTCTGCAGGCGGTCGATGCCCTCCAGTGCCACCGTAAGGTCGTCTTTGCCCTTGGCGTCGACGCCCCACACCTCGCGCGCCCAGCGGGCGAACTGCGCGGGCGCCTCGGGGGCCAGGTGGCGGTAGAGCGCAGGGTGGATGACCGCGAGGCCCATTCCGTGGTTGGTGTGGGTGTACGCGCCGTACTGGTGCTGGATCATGTGCGCCTGGAAGTCCGTTGACTTGCCGATCTTGAGCACGCCGTTCTCGGCCATGGCGGAGTCGTATACGAGCTCGCTTCGGGCATCGAGGTTCTGGTCGTCGTCCGCGATAATCCGCATGTTGCGGATGACGTTACGCTGGATGGCGAGGTTGATGTCGTCGGTGACGTTGTGTCCGCGCGGGCTTCCGAAATAGCTCTCCATGCAGTGCGAGAGCGTGTCGAACGCGCCGCTCATGAACTGCGCGTGCGGTACGGTGAGCGTGAGCGCCGGGTCAAGCGCCGCCCACGAGGGCAACGCGCCGAAGAAGGCACCCTTCACATGCGTTTCCTCGTTGGTGATGACGGCGCCGTTGTTCTGCTCGGCGCCCGTGCCGGAGAGTGTCACGATGCAACCCATGGGGATGAACGAGCTCGGCATCTTGCCGTCGACGTGCTCGAACGTCTCGATGTCCTCGTCAAGCATCGCCTGCGCGGAGACCACCTTGCAGCAGTCGAAGACCGACCCGCCGCCGACGGCGAGAATGAAGTCGACCTGCTCCTCGCGTGCGAGCGCGGCGCCCTCCTGGCACTTCTCGTAGGTCGGGTTGGGCATGATGCCGCCGAAGTCCACCACGCGCTTGCCCGCGCTCGTGAGCTTATCGACCACGTGGCCGTAGACGCCGGTTCGTTTGACCGAGCCTCCGCCGTAGGCGAGCATCACTGTCTTGCCCATGGCACCCATCTCGGCGTCGAGCGCCTGGTCCATGGCCCCCTCGCCGAAGTAGTTCCTGACCGGGTAGTCGTACGTGAATGAGTTCATGGCAATTCCTCCTAGTAAGTTATCAGTGCGGTCTAACCGCTCGTCTACACGTTGCGCACGAGCCCGGACATCCATTCGATGGTGGCGGGGTCGTGGTGGTCGAAGAACGCGCTGCGCCCGGTGTCGAGCGCGGCGATGGCGACCATCTCGTCGTCGCCCAGCGCGAAGTCGAAGACGTCGAAGTTTTGCTCCATGCGATCGCGGTGCGTGCTCTTAGGGATACAGACCACACCGCGCTGCAGCAGCCAGCGCAACACGACCTGGGCGACCGTCTTGCCGTGTGCCTCGCCGATGCGAGCGAGGACCTCGTTGCGGAAGAGGTCGTTTCTGCCCTCCGCAAAGGGCGCCCAGCCCTCCATGGCCACCTCCTTGCCGGCCATGTACTCCTGCGCCTCGCGCTGCTGGAAGAACACGTTGCACTCGACTTGGTTCACGGCGGGGGCGATGCGGTTGAACGAGATGAGGTTTGCGAGGTGATCGGGGTAGAAGTTAGCTGTGCCTATGGCGCGGATAACGCCCTGCTCGTAGAGCTCCTCCATGGCGCGCCACGCGCCGAAGACGTCGCCGAACGGCTGATGGATGAGGTAGAGGTCGACGTAGCCGAGCCCCAGCCGCTTGAGCGACGCGTCGAAGCCGCGCTTGGCCCCCTCGTAGCTCACATCCGACATCCACAGCTTGGTCGTCACGAACACCTCGTCGCGCGGCAGGCCGCTCGCACGAATGGCAGCCCCGACCGCCTCTTCGTTGCCGTAGCTCGCGGCCGTGTCGAGCAGCCGGTAGCCGACCGAGAGCGCGTCCTCCACGGCGCGCTGACATTCCGCGGCGTCCGGGATCTGGTACACGCCGAAGCCGAGCTGCGGCATCCTGACGCCGTTGTTCAAGGTGATGTAGTCCATGGTGCCTTCCTTTCTCGCAACTTGACGTATCCACCATACGAGGGGCGCCGCGCCGGCGGAAGTTTCCGTTGGTGAGGGTTCTATAACGCTGGGGTGCGCACGGGGTTATAACCCGCGGGTTCAGGGCACCGCACCAAAGGGGGATTCCGTCGAGCGCTTTGCGGTCGTACGCTTGGCGATGAGAGAGCAAAGGCCATCGACAGAGGATGTGCCTAACGGAGCTCGATGAACGGGCGGACGTGGACTTTGCAAACAAATGACGAATATCATAGACAGGGAGAACAGGAATGGACAAGCGCGTTTTGGGAAAGAGCGGCATCGAAGTCAGCCCGCTCGGCATGGGCTGCATGGGAATCACGCACGCGAGCGGAGACCCGATGCCCGACGACGAGGCCGCGAGCGTCGTCCGTCAGGCCCACGAGATGGGCTATACCTTCTTTGACACGGCGGAGTGCTACGTTGGCACGTGCGCTGATGGGACCGAGGCGCACAACGAGGACGTGGTGGGCAAGGCGCTCGCGCCCGTGCGCGACGAGGTTGTCATTGCCACCAAGTTCGGCGTCACGCACGCCCCGGACAAGACCATCCTCGTGGACTCGCGCCCCGAGGTTATCCGTATCTCGGTGGAGAAGAGCCTGCGCCGGCTGCGCACCGACCACATCGACCTCTACTACCAGCACCGAATCGACCCAAAGGTCGAGCCCGAGGTCGTTGCAGACACCATGGCAGACCTCATCAAGGAAGGTAAGATCCGCGCCTGGGGAATCTCCGAGGCGACGGAGGAGTACCTGCGTCGCGCCGATGCGGTGTGCCCCGTCTCCGCCGTCCAGAACCGCTACTCCATGATGGCACGCTGGAACGAATCCCTGTTCCCCGTGCTCGAGGAGCTGAACGTTGCCTTCGTGGCCTTTTCTCCCATGGCGAACGGCTTTCTGACGGGCGCGTACAGCCACAACACCAGATTCGAGGGCGCCCAAGACTACCGCGATGGCATGCCGCAGTACACAGAGGAAGGCGAAAGGCGCGCCGAGCCCCTCATGCGGTTCGTTCGCGAGCTGGCTGAGCTGCACGCGGCGACGCCCGCCCAGGTCTCCCTTTCCTGGATGCTCGAGAAGAAGCCCTATATCATTCCCATCCCGGGCAGTCGCAAGCCCGAACGACTGCTCGAGAACCTCGGTGCCGCCGAGGTCGGGCTCACCGACGATGAGGTTGCCAAGATCGACGGGCTGCTCAACGGACTCGACCTCATGGTCTTCGGCGGGCACACGGTAAGGTAGGGAGCCATGAACATTAGACCCTATGTCGTCTGTCATGTCTTTGCCGGGCTCAACGGGCGTATCGACGGCGCGTACATGCTCGACCCCGCCGCCTCGCCCGCACGCGCCGCGTACTCTCGCATGCAGGTCGAGTTCGGGGCGGACGCCGTGGCGTACGGGGCCGTGACCACGAAGGGCTTCGTCGGGTCGCGCCCCCTTGCGCTCGATACCCACGGGAGCGCGCCCAAGGGGGACTTCGTGGCGCCTCATGACGAACGATCGTTCTACGTCTCCGTCGACCCCGCCGGGGAGATTGCATGGGAGTCTGCGACCTATCGTCGCGCCGGCCGTGCGGACGCGCACGTCATCGAGATCCTCACCGAGGCGGCATCGCCGGCGTATCGCGACTATCTGCGAGAGCGCGGCGTCTCATACGTGCTTGCCGGCTCGCGCGGGCTAGACCTCCCGCTCGCCCTGCGCAAGCTGCGCGAGCTTTTTGGCATCGAGCGCCTGCTCGTGTGCGGCGGCGGAAAGACGGACATGTCGTTTCTTGCCGCGGGCGTGCTTGACGAGCTGAGCCTCGTTCTCTCCCCGACGGTCTCGGGGGAGCCCGAAACGGCTTCCGTCTTCGACGAGATGCCTCGCTCAGCCGGCGGTTCGCACGTATTCTCGCTTGAGCGCGTCGAGCGCCTTGCCGGCGACGGCCTCCACCTCGTCTATCGAGTGCGGCGATGATGCCGCGCCGTTCGTTTCTGGAGGCTGCCGTGTGGTTGGCCGCTGCGGGCAGCCTTGCCGGCTGCTCGTCGGACGGGACCGCCGGGTTCGCGCGCGGCTCCGCTCCGGGCCCGGTCACGGCGGACACGCCCATCTACGACGTCATCAACAACCCTTTGCTCGATGGCTACGGACGGCTGCTCTTCCCCACAACGCTCCATCCGCCGACGGAGGATATGACGCTCGATGACCTTTCCGCTTGCCTGCCGTGGTACTCGGAAATCCATACGAGCACCACGGTCGACGTCGTCAGCTATCTGCTGTCAGAGCGCGCAGCGGAACGGACGTTCTTCTACGACATCTACACGGATGCCGAGAAGGCCGCCGACCCCTCGCTCGCCAACACGGGGCTCTTCCGCTTCGCTGCCGAGGGAGCGGGCGGCGCGTCTGCACCGTTTGCCGTGGTAAGCGCGGGCGGCGGATTCGCCTACGTCGCTGCCATGCACGACTCCTTCCCGCACTGTCTGCACCTGGCCCGTTCCGGCGTCAACGGGTTCGCGGTCATCTATCGGCCGGACGCGCAGCTCGCCTGCGAGGACTTGGCCCGCGCCGTCTCCTTCATCTTCGAGCACGCCGACGAGCTCAGCGTGGACACGTCGGGCTATTCGCTGTGGGGCGGCTCGGCCGGTGCGCGCATGGCGGCATGGGTCGGCGGCTACGGCCCGGCCGCCTTTGGCGCGCCAGTAGGAACGCCCCAGCCCGCGGCGGCCATCATGCAGTACACCGGCATGAGCGAACTGACGGGTGCCGACCCCGCGACCTACGCCTGCGTGGGTGATCGCGACGGCATCGCGAGCTGGCGCACCATGCAGGCGCGTCTCGAAGCGCTCTCAGCAACGGGCGTGCCCACGGAGTTTCATGTTTACGAAGGCCTGAGCCACGGCTTTGGCCTGGGCGTCGACACCGTGGCAGAGGGCTGGATCGACGATGCCCTCGCGTTTTGGAAGGCGCAGCGATGAGGATGACAAGACGTACACACCCCACGGTTATAAGCTGCCTACGAGCAGGAACTTCTCGCCGGATCTTTTCACGCCTATGGTAAAGGCGGTATCAGACAATACGTAAGGAGTGAGACGTATGATTCTTTTCATCAACGGAAGCCCCAACAAGGATGGCAACACGGCGCGCCTGGCGCGCGAGCTCATCGGCGATCGCCCGTACGAGCAGCTGAATCTTGCCGAGCACAAGGTCTACGGCTACGGCCAGAGCTACGGCGACGATGACTTCGAGGACGTGCTCGCGCGCATCGAGGCGGCGGACACCCTGGTCGTGGGGTCGCCCGTCTACTGGCACAGCCTCTCCGGCATGCTGCGCAACCTGCTCGACCGCTTCTACGGTCCGGTGCGTGAGGGCAGTATGAGCGGCAAGACGCTCTATTTCGTGTTCCAAGGTGGCGCGCCCACGCGCGAGATGCTCGATTGGGGCGAGTACACCATGAAGCGCTTCGCCGCGCTCTACGGTATGACCTACGGCGGCATGGTCGACAACACGCACGAGGCAAGGGCGCTCTCGAAGAAGCTCGCGTAGCCCCGACTTGCGTAACTCAGTTCGGCGGCGGTGGGCCCGTGAAGACGGAGGCCCACCGCCCCTTTTCGTTCGCCTAACGTATAATCGGACGGGCGCTGCGGACGACTACCCGCATGAGCAGGGCACCCAGAAATGCGGAAAGCCATCCCATGATGTCCTCGTCACGGGCAAAGAGGCAACCGCCCGCCCCGTGCTGGCCCGCGTCCGCAGCAAAGCCCCGCTCGGTGAAGTAGCTCGTGGGCTTGACATCGAGCACGACCAGCTCGCTGATGCGCTCCTCGGAAAGCCTGCGAGCTCGATAGGCGGCGCGAATCTCCTCGTACGCCTCGCGCGCGGACCCGGAGCCGTAATAGTCGTCGTTCTCGCCGATAGCCATATACACGGGAACCTCGGCTGCGGTGAGCGTCTCGATGTCGCCGTCCCAGCGCGAGATGGTGTGAAGCGCGCATCGGTAGAGCTCGGGGCGCGTTCCCAAGACGATGGAGATGGTCTCGCCGCCGCCCGAGCATCCGCTCAGGTACACGTGGTCCGCATCGATGCTGTAGGCACCGAGCAGCCATTCGGTGAGCTCCACCACGTCTGACGCCGATTGCTCACCCCAGTCGTCGAGCTGGGGCGAGGCCACGATCATATCGGCGATGTAGTCGTTCGCCACGAAGGGGTAGTCCTCCTGAAGATTCGCCCCCACGCCCTGGAAGTAGAGCCCCTCCCAGCCGGGGCAGGCCACGTAGAGCGCATAAGGCACGGACCCGTCGTAGGAGTCCGGCACATGGAGCGAGAAGTGCAGCGTCCTGCCCGATGGCGTCTGCAGGGCGTCGTCAACGACGAAGCCGCGGTCTGTCTGCGACCCCTCCGTGAGGACGTAGCCGCCAAGCTCACGGACATCCGCGCAGCCGACCAGGCCTTCCCCGAGTACCAGCCCGCCCGCAGCGAGCGCGGCAGCCTCGATAAAGGACCTGCGTGAAAGATGGCTCACGTGCATAGTTTCTCTTTCTGAATGAATCAAGCCGAAGCCGCAGACTTTCGGCATGGCGAGAAGCGCATCAGCGGCCGCTGTTGGCCTCTTGCAGCTCGGCAAGGGTCACATGCTCGTTGCGGAAGCGCGCCGCGGGATTTTTGTCGCCCGCCGCGCAGGTGATGGCGTGCGCGGGACAGGCGTGCATGCAGGCGAGGCAGGCGTTGCAGCCAAAGCCCGCCCGCGCGTTACGGACGGCCTTACCGCCCTCGAGCGCGATGCAGCCAGCCGGACACACCTTTGCGCACGCCCCGCATCCCATGCACTTCTCGGAATCAACGGTCAGGAATCCGCCCAGCGCCGCCGGCTCGAAGCACAAGCCCCGGCTCATGAACTGCTCGTGCGCCGCGCGGTCCTCGTCGGTCACCGGCTCGATCCAGCGGCGGCGCGCCGCGACGTCCGCGCGGATGCGCGCAAGGTTCTCGCCGATCTTCTTCTCGGGAATGCGGGCGCGCTGCTCGTCCATGTCGAAGTTGGGCAGCCAGTTGTCCACCATGAGGAGTGTGGTCACGTA
>CABUTP010000053.1 GCA_902494545.1 uncultured Collinsella sp.
GGCGTGTAGGAGAAGGGAGAAACAATGTCATTTGCAGTCAGTCTGTCCCTTCTCGGCTTGGTCGCTATCGCGGCCCCGATGGTGGCCTCGGTGCTCGTCGCCCTGTTCCCCCGTCCGTACGCCAAGTGGTTCAGCGTTTTGGGTGCCGCCGTCTCGACGGTCTGCACCATCGCCCTCGCCGCGAATTTCGCTGGCGCCGGCATGCCCGACACGCAGGTCCCCCTGATCTCGTTTGGGCAGACCCTCGTCATGGGATTCACCTTCGATCGCATGAGCACGCTGCTCGCGCCCGCCTTTGTGGGTATCGGCCTGCTTGTCGTGATCTATTCGATTCCCTATATGAGCGAGAATAACCGTGAGCATCCCGACGCGCCGCGTCGTCGCTTCTACGCGTACCTCGCGACCTTTATCGGTGCCATGGCCGGTCTTGTGTACAGCTCGACCCTTTTGGGCCAGCTCGTGTTCTTTGAGATCACGGGTGCGTGCTCTTGGGGCCTCATTAGCTACTACATGACGCCTACGGCCAAGAAGGCCGGCATGAAGGCCCTGATCATCACGCATATCGGTGCGCTCGGCCTGTATCTGGGCGCCGCTATCGTGTTTGCCCACACCGGTACCTTCGCCATTACCGCGATTGCCGGCCTCGACGCCAAGCTCAAGGCTATCGTCCTTTTGCTCGTGCTGTTTGCGGCCTGGGCCAAGTCCGCACAGGTTCCCATGTACATGTGGCTGCCTTCGGCCATGGAAGCGCCGACGCCTGTTTCGGCCTACCTGCATGGTGCCTCGATGGTCAAGGTCGGCGTGTGCGTGTTCGCACGCGCGCTCGTCTCGGCCGGCGAGATTCCCGAGATCGTGGGCTGGGTCGCCATTATCGACGCCGTGGTCACCATGCTCTTTGGTTTCCTGATGTACCTGCCGCAAAAGGACATGAAGCGTCTACTGGCCTTCTCCACGATCGCCCAGCTCTCCTATGTGTTCTTTGGTCTGGGCCTTTCGGTCTTTGGCAGCCAGCTGGCCTTTGACGGTGCCGTGTGCCACATCTTTAACCACGCTTTCGCCAAGACGCTGTTCTTCCTGATCGCCGGTTCGTTCTCCTTTACGCTCGGCACGCGTATGCTGCCCAAGCTTCGCGGCATCGTAAAGAAGTACCCGATCTCGGGCGTGGGCTTTGGTGTCGCGGCGCTCGCCATTGCCGGCGTGCCGCCCATGAACACGTTCTTCTCGAAGTTCCAGATCATCGCCGGCGGCTTCTCTGTGGGTGCCGGCAACGTCGCGATCCTGGTGCTCGTGTGCATCATGGTTGCCGAGACCGTCGCCACCTTTGCCTGGTTCCTTAAGTGGATGGGCTATTGCCTGCCTGGCGAGCCGAGCGAAGAGGTCGCTGCGGGAGCCTCGCTTCCCCGCGCGATGGCGTTCGTGTTCATCGTGCTCATCATCATGGTCATCGTCAGCGGCCCGCTTTCGGCCAGCTGGATCGGTTAGGAGGTAGAACGACATGGGTTATTCGATCGTCAACATCCTTGGCGGCCTTCTGATCGTCACGTCCACCATGGTGGTTGTCTCCAAGAACATCAAACATTCCATCCACTGGTATGCGGTGCAGTCGCTGGTGCTCGTGGGGTTGCTCGCTACGCTCGGTGTCACCACCGGTGCGCAGGAGCTGCTTATGTGGGCTGGATCTGCCTTTATCACCAAGGTCGTCCTGGTCCCTTATATCCTCAACCGCGCATACAAGAAGATGGGCGAGCCGAGCGACGCATCGCTCAAGGCCGGCCTTAAGCCCGCGTGGGCCATTTGCATCATCGCCGTGGAGATCGCGATCTGCTTTGCCGTCGTGACGCAGATCAGCCTGCCCACGGCCGAGGTCGCAACGCCTGCGCTCGCTATTAGCTTCGCTCACTTCTTTGTGGGCCTCACCTGCATCATCTCGCAGCGCAACATCATGAAGCAGATCTTTGGATACTGCCTTATGGAAAACGGCAGCCATGTGACGCTCGCGCTTTTGGCCCCCACCGCTCCCGAGATCATCGAGATCGGTATCGCCACCGACGCCATCTTTGCCGTCATCATCATGTCCATCGTCGTGCGTCGCATTTGGGACGACTCCCACTCGCTCGATGCGCGCGACCTGTCCGAGCTGAGGGGGTAGTCCATGGAAACGTTGATTCTCGCCCTGCTCGCGACTCCTTTGGTGTTCTCGCTGGTCATGGCGTTTTTGCCCAAGAACACGTCCTATAACGTGTTTGCCGGTCTCAACCTGGTCTCCGTCGCAGCCGTCCTGGTGCTGTCGATTATGACGGCCGGTGACGTCCTTATGAGCGGCGACACCGCGAGCGCTCTTGGCCTGTGGTTTCACCTCGATTCGCTGGGCGCCATCTTTGTGCTGCTCATCGGCTTTATCGGTTTTCTTACGGGGCTGTTCTCGCTGCCCTATGTAAAGGCCGATATCGAGGAGGGCTCCATGCCCGCCGAGCGCGCCAAGCAGTATTTTGCGCTGTTTAGCCTGTTCGTGTTCACCATGCTGCTCGCGTGCCTGTCCAACAACATGATCCTCACGTGGGCCGCCGTGGAGGCAACCACGCTTTCCACCGTGTTCCTCGTGGGTATCTACAAGAACAAGACGGCCCTCGAGGCTTCTTGGAAGTATGCGATGGTCTGCACCGCCGGCGTGGCCTTCGGCCTCTTCGGTACGCTGCTGATCTACGCTAACGCCGCCGACGTGATTCCCAACGCCCACGAGGCCGCATTCCTGTCGTGCGTGCTGCCGTATGCCGACCAGTTCGACCCGACGCTCATGCGCCTCGCCTTTGCGTTTATCGTGATCGGCTTTGGCACCAAGGCCGGCCTGTTCCCCATGCACACTTGGCTGCCCGATGCCCACTCCCAGGCCCCGAGCCCTGTCTCGGCCCTGCTCTCGGGCGTGCTGCTTAAGTGCGCCATGCTTGTGATCATGCGCTTCTACGGCTTTACCATCCAGGCCGTGGGCGCCGAGTATCCGCAACTTTTGCTGTTGATCGTCGGCACGCTGTCCATTTTGGTGGCGGCGCTTTCGATGTTTCGCCAGGACGACCTCAAGCGCCGCTTTGCGTACTCGTCTGTGGAGAACGTGGGCGTTATCGCCCTGTGCCTGGGTATCGGTGGCCCGCTGGGTATCGCCGCGGCCCTGCTGCACTGCGTGTTCCACGGCTTTACCAAGACGCTTGCCTTCTGCGTGTCCGGCAACATCCAGCACGCCTTTGGCACGCGTAGCCTGGCCAAGATCCAGGGCGTCGTCGAGGTTGCCCCCGCAACCGCCGCGCTCGCCGTCCTGGCGCTGCTCGGTCTTGGTGCCTTCCCGCCCTTTGGCATGTTTATTTCCGAGTTCCTGACTTTTGTCGCCGGTGTTACCGCCGGTCCCATGTGGCTGGTCGTCGTGGTCGCCCTCGGCCTTACCGTGGCCATCTCTGCGCTCACCCGCATCGCACTCAAGTCGGTATTCGGCCATGCGCCCCAGGGCATGGGCAAGCATGAGGCCCCGGCGCTCATGCTTATCCCCGAAATCATCCTGGCTGTCATGATCTTGTGGTTTGGCATCGCCACCCCGCTGCCGCTCGTGCACGGTGTGGAGACCGCGACCGGCATCGTGCTCGAGCAGAGCACCGAGGAACTTCACGCGACGCCGATGTACCGCGCTGTGTTCGGTACCGAGACCGCTCAGAGCGAGGTGGAGTAACGAATGATTGAAACTGAGAACAAGGTGTATGCCCGCCGCTGCGAGAGCCATGTCGAGGCCCTGCGCCGCGCCGTTCCGGGCTGCATCGAGAAGGTCGAGTGGCAGTGCGAGGACCAGCTGACGATTACCGTCAAGCAGGACAAGCTGCCCGAGGCCGTTCACTACCTGTATTACGAGCGTTACGGCTGGATTCCCGTGATCATCGGCAACGATGAGCGCAGTCTGTGCGGTCGCTACGCCGTGTACTACGTCATCTCCATGGAGGGGGAGGACCCCGGCTGGGTGACCGTGCGCACCGAGGTCGATCCCGCCAAGATGACATTCCCGTCCGTGACGCCGTTCGTCCCCGCCTGCGTGTGGGGCGAGCGCGAGCTGCGCGATATGTTCGGCCTGATCCCCGAGGGCCTGCCCGATCGTCGACGCCTGGTGCTGCCCGACGATTGGCCCAGCGGCCTGTATCCGCTGCGCAAGGACTCCATGGACTACCGCTTCCGTCCCGCTCCCGCGAGCGACATGGAAAACTACGAGTTCTTGGCCGACACCAAGGGCAAGGAGACCACGCTCGTCCCCATGGGCCCGCTGCACATTACCTCCGACGAGCCTGGCCACTTTCGCTTGTTCGTTGAGGGCGAGACGATTGTCGACGCCGACTACCGTCTGTTCTACGTGCACCGCGGCATGGAGAAGGTTGCCGAGACGCGCCTGAACTATGACGCTGTGACGTTCCTCGCCGACCGCATCTGCGGCATCTGCGGCTGCGCCCACTCGGTGGCCTATGCCGAGGCCGTCGAGCGCGCCCAGGGCATCCATGTCCCGCCGCGCGCCCAGTACATCCGCGCCATCATGCTCGAGGTCGAGCGCCTGCACTCGCACCTGCTCAACATTGGCCTGGCGTCGCACTACACGGGCTTCGACTCCGGCTTCCAGCAGTTCTTCCGCGTCCGCGAGAAGTCCATGGACCTGGCCGAGAAGCTCTCCGGTCACCGCAAGACCTACGGCCTCAACGTGATCGGCGGCGTGCGTCGCGACATTTTGGCCGAGCAGAAGCTTTCCACGCTCACGACCATCCACCAGCTGCGCTCCGAGGTTCAGGAGCTCGTCGACGCCTTGCTCTCCACGCCCAACTTCATTGAGCGTACGAGTGGCATCGGCATCTTGGACCGCAAGATCGCACGCGACTTCTCGCCGGTCGGCCCGCTCATGCGTGGCTCGGGCTATGCCCGCGACGTGCGCTTTGACCATCCCTTCGACGGCTACGCCGATCCGGACGTCCAAAAGATGCACGCCGCCACGGCCGACACCTGCGATGCCTTCGGCCGTACCGCCGTTCGCATCCAGGAGGTCTACGATTCGATCGACATGATCGAGACCATGCTCGAGAACTGCCCCTCGGGCCCCATCCTCACCACGGATTGGGAGTACACCCCGCACAAGTACGCCATCGGCGCCACCGAGGCGCCGCGCGGCGAGGATGTGCACTGGGCCATGCTCGGCAATAACCAGAAGTGCTACCGCTGGCGCGCCAAGGCCGCTACGTACAGCAACTGGCCGGTCCTGCGCTACATGTTCCGCGGCAACACCGTGGGCGATGCGGCGCTGATCGTTGGCTCGCTCGACCCGTGCTACTCCTGCACCGACCGCGTGACGGTGACCGATGTCGCCGCCAAGCGCGATCACGTGCTCGACAAGGAGCAGTTCGAGAACGTCTGGCGCGACAAGTCGCCGCTTGCGGGCGAGGGCACCATGGCCGCTCCGCTCGATGAGGAGGCGCTCTAATATGCTGAAGCTTTGGAAGGTCAACGCCAAGGCGGGCGACGCGACGGTCAAGTACCCGTTTGCGCCGTTCCACACCAATAAGGACATGCGCGGCAAGCCCGAGCACAACGCGGAGCTCTGCATCGCCTGCGGTGCCTGCGGCGTGGCGTGCCCGGCCGATGCCATTCGCATGGACACCGACCTTGCGGCCGATACCATCACCTGGTCGATTGACTACGGCCGCTGCATCTTTTGCGGCCGCTGCGAGGAAGCCTGCCCCATGGAGGCCATCAAGCTCACCGAGGAGTTTGAGCTGGCCGTCATGAGCAAGGATGACCTCACCAGCAAGAGCGTCTACACGCTCGAGCACTGCTCGCGCTGCGGCAAGCCGTTTGCCCCGCACAAGGAGATCGACTACGCCAAGCGCCTGCTGCAAAAGGCCGGCGGCATGGAGGCCGAGCAGGCCGCCCGTACCGTCGGTATGTGCCAGGAGTGCAAGCGCGAGCTCGACGCCCTGCGCGCCGCCTCGGCCGTAAAGACCGGCAACGCGCACGGCATGGCTGCCAACGAGACGCTTGCGTCCGGCGAGCCCCAGGGCCCCGGCATGGAGTATCTGGGCGGCCACGGCGTGAACCCGGAGTATATCGACCGCGAGCTCAACCCCGATGCGCCCGAGATTCCCGCCGGCCCGGCGCCGGTCGAGGGCATCATCATGGATTTTGAAACGAAGGAGGAGTAACCATGGCCGAACCCACGCTTTTGCCCGAGCGGCTCCAGTACCGCCCGACCAAGATCGAGCTCGACGAGAGCATCGAGAAGGCCAAGGCGACCCTTCTTAAGAAGATCAAGCGCTCGGTGTACGTCTACCGTGTTGACTGCGGCGGCTGCAACGGCTGCGAGATCGAGATCTTCGGTTCCATCACGCCCGTCTTCGACGTCGAGCGCTTTGGCATCAAGGTCGTGCCCTCGCCCCGTCACGCCGATGTGCTGCTGTACACCGGTGCCGTGACGCGTGCCATGCGCATGCCGGCCCTGCGCGCCTTTGAGGCCGCACCCGATCCCAAGATCGTGGTGTCCTATGGCGCGTGCGGCTGCACCGGTGGCATCTTCTACGACAACTACTGCGTCTGGGGCGGCACGGACAAGATTCTGCCGGTCGATGTCTACATCCCCGGCTGCCCGCCCAGCCCCGCGCAGACCATCTACGGCTTTGCCATGGCGCTCGGTCTGCTGGACCAAAAGCTCCATGCCGAGACCACGGTGGAGGTCGCCGGCGAGCAGGCCGATATCCTGCACCCCGGCGTGCCGTACAAGCTGCGCGTTGCCATCGAGCGCGAGGCTCGCGCCATGAGCGGCTACCGTTACGGCCGCGACCTGGCCAATGAGTTTATGGATACGCTCGAGGGCGCGCCCAAGGGCGATATCCGCGGTGCCATGGCGCTGCTCATCGACAAGCAGGACGATCCTCGCCGCGTTGAGGTCTACTCGGCGCTGCAGGATCTGGTGCTGGCCGGAGGTCGCTAGATGGAGCTCACGGACCGCTCTGGTTACTTTGCGGGCCCCGGCATGCTCGGCGGCTCTTTCGGCGATGCCTCGCGCGCAAGCAACGAGGCTGCCGAGGGCGTCGCCGACCCCTGCCTGGGCCATGCGCCCGACCAGGTGGTCTTCTACGAGCTTACGCGTAAGTTTGTGGAGACCGAGGAAGACGTTCCCCAGGAGGCCTGCGACGTGCTGTACTACACGCTCGCCGTGGGCCACCACACCGGCGTGCTCGACTGCTTTGAGCCGCGCCTGTCGGTGCCGGTGGATGTGTTCTATACGCTTATCGACGCGCTGCCGGAGGGGGAGGCCAAGACCAAGTTTGAGGCCATCCGCTCCTTTGGCGAGTGCCAGCTCGACAAGGCGGCGGTGCCGTCGCTGCTCGAGGCCTGCGATGCGCTGCTCGACGAGCGCGGTTTTCGCGGGTCGGCCAAGGCCGGCATCTCGGTGTTCGATGACGACTTTGGCCTGCATGCCCAGCAGGTCGCGTTTCTGATGAAGTTCCGCGATCTGGTTGAGCGCGTGCGCGATGTGTCGGGCGTGTATCTGACGGGAAGGTTGCAGTAATGGGTCGCGTTGTGGATGGACGTGTGAACGGCGCCCCGTTTGCGGGCATCGTGCTCACGGCGGGAAGCGTGCTGCGTGCCGACGATGCTGCCGGCCCCGTGCTCTCCAAAAAGATGGAGGACGCGCCCATTGCCGGTTGGTACACCATCGACGGAGGCCAAACGCCCGAGGACGACATCATCGAGGTCAAGCGCGAGCGTCCGCCGCGTCTGGTCTTGGTCGATGCTGCCGACATGGCGCTGCCCGTCGGCACCATCCGCTTGCTCGACAAACGCGATGTGGCCCGTAAGTCGATGTTCACCACGCATTCGCTCCCTTTGTCGATTCTGATCGAAGAGATTGAGCAATCGTGCGAAGATATCGTCTTCATAGGGATTCAGCCGGGCGATACGGAGTTCTACAACCCCATGTCCCCGGAGGTCTTTGAGGCCGTCGACGCCGTGTACGACGCCGTGGCCGCCAACGACTTTTCCCACTTTGTCCGCTTGGGACAAGAGCAATAGGAGCGCTTGTCCCTGCTGATTAGGAAAGAAGTGATTGACATGGCAGATTCCAAGGTGGAGTACCCCGCTCCCGATTGCCTGGCGCCCGCCGCGATCGAGGCCAAGACCGAGGCCGCCGGCGTGACCAAGGCCAACCTGCCGGTCGCACAGGCCTTTCTGTTGGCAATGTTCGCCGGTGCGTTTATTGCCTTCGGTGGCCTGTTCTTTACCGTGTTCTTGAGCGACAGCACGCTGGGCTGGGGCGCCCAGCGCGTCGTGGGCGGCCTGTGCTTTTGCCTGGGCCTGGTGCTCGTGCTGGTGTGCGGCGCCGAGCTGTTTACCGGCAATTCGCTTATGGTCTGCGCGCTCAAGAGCAAAAAGATCACCCTGGCTCAGATGCTCAAGGCA
>CABUTP010000054.1 GCA_902494545.1 uncultured Collinsella sp.
GTAGCGATAGGCGTGGTAATCGAGCTCGTGGCGCAGCTCGGCCGCACGCGCGGCGGCCTGGGCACGGGCATCGGCCGGTGCAGCGACATCCGCACTCGCGGGCGTTTCGGTATCGATGTCCACACCGTCACCAAACAGGCTCGATTGCTCCATAGCGGCACTCCTTCGCTCGATTTCAAACGGTTACTAGAGTACCACCGGTCACTATGGCGCCGAATAGCCCTTTCGAACCGCACCGAATCGGCAGCCACCAGGCCGGGGTGGATCGCGCGATCAAACCATGCCCTTGCCAGTTCTAAATGATCCGTTTTCCTCCGTTCCCAACGGATCAATGAGAAAAGAGGGGGCTGTCCCACATTGATGGGACGGCCCCCTCTGGCATCGGTATGTGCGATACGGCTCGTTAGTAACCCTGGCCGTAGCCCTGACCCTGGCCCTGCTGGCCTAGTAGCTCCTCCAGGTACTGGCGCAGCTGCTCGTCGGTAATACCGCCGTTGCCGGTGTCGGTCGAACTGTCGTCCTGCTGCTGGTTCTGCAACTCCTCATCGGAGCCCAGCTCGACGGTGACCTTCTTCTCTTCCTTGCCGCGCATGAGCGTGATCTCGACTTTCTCGCCCACCTCGTGGCTGCGCAGTGCGATGATCAGACCATCGGCGCTCGTGATCTCGTCGTCGCCCAGCTTGGTGATGACGTCGCCCTCCTGAATGCCGGCCTTGGCGGCAGGACCGTCCTCGACGACGCTTGCCACATACGCGCCGCTATCGGTGCTCAGCTTGTTGGTGCGGGCGTTGAGCGCATTGACGCTCGAAAGCGTAGCGCCCATGTACGGATGTACCGGCGTCTTGCCGTCGATGATCTGGTCGGCAATGTTCTTGGCGTAGTTAACGGGAATAGCAAAGCCCACGCCCGAGCTGGAGCCCGAATAGCTCTCGATAAGCGAGTTAATACCCACGAGCTCGCCGTTGTCGTTGACGAGTGCGCCACCGGAGTTGCCCGGGTTGATGGCGGCATCGGTCTGGATCATGTTGGCGTAGATGGTGTTGCCGCTGGTAGAGCTCATGGCCGTGGAGCGGTACAGCGCCGACACGATACCCGTGGAGACAGACTGCTCGTTGCCGAACGGCGAGCCGATGGCCATGACCCACTCGCCCACGTTGAGCTTGGAGGAGTCGCCGATCTCGATCGGCGTGAGCTTGGAGGCGTCGGCGTCCTTGAGTTTGATGACGGCTAGGTCGCTCGAAGCATCGTTGCCCACGAACTCGGCCTCGTAGGTGGTGCCGTCATCCATGGTCACCACGTACTGGTCGTAGCCATCGACCACGTGGTTGTTGGTGAGGATGTGGCCCTCGGTATCGAGCACCACGCCCGAACCGACACTGCCCGAGCTGTCCGACTCATCGGCAGACTGCGAAAGCGAGCCATTCTGGCTGCCGCTCGAAGTGGCGGTGATGGAAACCACGGAGGGCAATGCCTTGGCAGAAACGGCCTCGGCCAGCGTGGTGTCCTCGGAGTCGATGGTGATCTTTTGCGTCGATGAACCCGAAGCGCCCGCCGTCACGGCATTCTTTCCGCCGCCAATATTGAGCGTGCCGCTCATAATGAGCGCAATGACCAGCAGGGCTCCGCAGGCACAGCCGGCGAGTGCCGTAATAAAGATCGGCAGCTTTTTGGTCTTGGTCTTGACCACCGTGTGCTTGTTTACAACCTGCTGACCGCCCAGCGGCTGGCCGGTCTGTGTATCGTAAGCCTGCACGTAGGGAATGTTACTGCCGGCAGGCGTCGACTCCACCTGCACACGCGGCTGCTGCTGGGTCTCGCCAGCGTTGCCCGCATCCTGAGGACGCTGGGAATCGTTCTCGCTCATGGCTGCGATCCTTTCGTCTAATAACCAAAGGCCCGCCAAACATGTGGCGGGCCATCATTGTTCACGTTGAGTTGTACCCCAATATGCGGGCGCACGTGTATGAGAACGCAATCTTTTAGGAAGGCTTAAGTTCTGTTGCAGGCCCGAAAGGAACCCGCACCTGCGTCAATACCACCACAAAGGTGCCTGTCCCCTTTGTGGTGGAAATCTAGTCCTTAAACAGATAACCCACGCCGCGGACGGTGGTGATGTGTGCCGCGATCTGCGGGCCCACCTTGGAGCGGATGCGTCGAATGTGCACGTCGACGGTGCGCGTGCCGCCGCAGTACTCAAAGCCCCACACGCGGTGCAGCAGCACCTCGCGGCTGTAGGCACGGTTGGGATGCGTCGCCAAAAAGCTCAGCAGCGAGTACTCCATCAGCGTCAGGTCGATGGGCTCGTTATCGAGCGTCACCTGGTAGGTAGCCAGGTTAATCTCGAGGTTATCGATGTTGAGCACATCGTCGGCGGCGACGGTCTCCTCCTCGCCCATCAGGCGCTGCGCACGAGCCTTGAGCTCGTTGGGCGTCGCCGTGGGGCATACAAAGTCGGCATGCGCGTGATTCGGCAGACGCAGAGTGCCGAGCGCCTCGTCATCGACGATCACCAGCATGGGGACGCCGCCACGATCGTCAAGCCACTTGGCAATCTGATCGATGCGGTCGCTGCGGATGCCATCGGAATCGAGAATCAGCAAGTCAAAGTCGTGCGCCGCAGTTGGCGAATCGGGGGTGGCCAGGCTCACCTCGACACCCAGGGTGGTCGTCAAGCTGCGGGCAAACTCGTGGAAGCGCGTCGTGCGCGCCATGAACAGGGCACTCTTTTCGGACATATCGGCCTCCAAGGAAATGAGCTCAATCGTACTGGAACAAGCCAGCGCGATTAGGAGTTCGCCAGATAATGCTTGATCTCCCACTCGGTGATCGTGGACTCAAACTTATGCCACTCGTTGCGCTTCTTTTTGAGGAAGAAGCTGTGGATGTGCTCGCCGAGGGCATCCTTCATAAACTGCGAGTCCTCAAAGACGTCGAGCGCCTCTTTGAGCGAGCGCGGCAGCGGCGTGTAGCCGGCCTCGAGCATCTGACGGTCGGTGAGTTTGAGTGTCTCGGCCGTGGCCTCGGGCGGGAGCTCCAGCTTGCGCTCGATGCCATCGAGACCAGCCGCCAGCGTGACGGCGTTAACCAGGTACGGATTGGCCATGGGGTCGGGGCTGCGCAGCTCGATGCGCGTGGACAGCTGCTTGCCGGGCTTGTAGACCGGGATGCGGATCATGCTCGCGCGGTTGCGCAGGCCCCACGTGGCGTACTGCGGCACGGAGTCGCCACCCGTGGTGATGCGCTTGTACGAGTTGACCGTGGGGTTGGTGATGGCGCTGATCTCGCGCGCGTGCGCCAAGATGCCGGCCATATAGTGCTTGGCGGTATCGGAGAGATGGTACTTCTCGTCGTCCTCGCCCCAAAAGACGTTGTTGCCGTCGTGGTCGAACAGCGACTGATGCAAAAACATAGCGCTGCCGTCCTCGCCCGCCAACGGCTTGGGCATAAAGGAGGCGTGGCAACCGCTCTCGTAGGCCTGCTGCTTAATGATGAGCTTGGCCGTGGTGATGGCATCGGACATGCTCAGGGCCTCGGCGTGGCGCAGGCTCATGCCGTGCTGCGAGCGGCCGGCGGCGTGGAAGGTGTACTCCACGGGCACGGACATCTTCTCCAGCGTGAGGACCGTGTTGCGACGCAGGTCGCGGGCGGCATCGCTCACCGAAAGGTCAAAGTAGCCCACGTTGTCGAGCGGCTCGGGCGTGTGCTCGTCGGGGAAGTAATAGTACTCCAGCTCGGCACCCACGTTGAGCAGGTAGCCGGCCTTCTCGGCCTTATAGAACATGCGGCGCAGGGCGTCGCGCGGGTCGCCGGCAAACGGCCTGCGATCGGGGGTGCACACGTCGCAGAACACGCGGGCGACGCCGTTGTGGCTCGGGCGCCACGGCAGGATCTGGAAGGTCGAAGCATCGGGAAACGCCAGCATGTCGGCTTCCTCGGGCGTAGCAAAGCCCTCGATGGCAGAGCCGTCAAAGCCAATACCCTCCTCAAAAGCGACCTCGAGGTCCTCGGGGCTAATGGCAAAGTTCTTGAGGCGGCCGAGAATGTCGACAAACCACAGACGCACAAAGCGGATGTCACGCTGCTCTACGGAGCGGAGTACGTAATCAATGTTCTGCTGGTTCATGTCGCTCCCCTTTCTTTCGGGCGGGTTTCGACTGGTCTATATCGCAGATACTATCGCAGAAAAATGTTTCCGCAGGGTTAAAGCGTATCAAGCGCTCAAAAAACGTGCGCGAACAGGCGGGTGCCAAGCACGAACAGACCGACTCGGACGGGCGACTAGCGCGAGGTCGAAGCGCGGTGTTCGATGTGACCGGGAACCTCGATGCGCTTGGGCGCCAGCTTTGCGGCTTCGCCCACGGTGGTGGTAACAACGTCGATGCGCTCGGACAGGCGCTCGACCACACGCTCGGCAATGGTGAGGGTGTCTTGCGCGGCCGTGGTGACGCCGCCAAAGAGCACATGGTTCCAGGGGTAATCGTCAAACGTCGCGATTTTGAGGCCAGCCGGCAACGAGGGCCCCAGCTGTGCTAGCGCCTCGGTCAGACGCAGGAAGACCAGACCGTTGACGGCAATGAGGCCGAGCTTTTTGCCGGCATAGCCGCGGATGGTCTCGTCCAAGCGACCGACGCCCGTGGCGCCCCCGTCGGCCAGGGTGACGACCTCGCCCGCAAGGCCGCGGTGCGAAAGCTCGTCAGTAAAGGCCTTGGCGCGCTCGCGACGGACGGGGCTGTCGTCGCTTGCCTCGGTAAGCAGGCACAGGCGCTCGCTGCCCGCAGCAGCCAAGGCGTCTACCAAGCCGGCGACCAGCTCACGATTGTTAGATGTCACCAGATCGACACCGCCGTCGGCAACGTCGCGGTCGAGCAGCACGACGGGCAGGCGTCCCGCTGCCGCGGCGATCGCCTCATCATTGCCTCCGCAGGTGTTGACGACCAGGCCGTCCACGCTGGCATCGATAAGTCTGGTGAGCGACTCCGCTTCCTTAG
Organism: uncultured Collinsella sp.; assembly: GCA_902494545.1. Classification (GTDB taxonomy): domain Bacteria; phylum Actinomycetota; class Coriobacteriia; order Coriobacteriales; family Coriobacteriaceae; genus Collinsella. The sequence goes on from CABUTP010000054.1 coordinate 4,989, forward strand.
CGGAGTCGTTGCCACTAATGGCCGTCATGAGCGAGCAGCCGCGCGCGGCGGCGCTGACGGAAAGCCCTTCGAGCATAGCGCTGGAGAACGGGTTGGCGATGTCGGCCAGGATCACGCCGATGAGGTTGGTGCGCGAGCTGCGCAGATTGCGCGCGGCGGCACGCGGGCGATAGCCGGTGCGCTCGATAACCGCTGCGATGCGAGCACGGGTTTCCTCGGTCATCTGCCCGGGGCGGTTATTGAGATAGCGCGAAACCGTGGCCGGACTCACGCCCGCCTCGGCGGCAATGTCCTTGATTCTCATCTGCGCCATAGCGCACCCCGTTTCCCCATTGTCGGCAGTCTGAGCCATTTTAGGCATTTTTTTAAAAATCTCGGTTGCAAAACGCTGTAGGTGAGTAGCATCGTTTTTGCGTCTCGAGCAGATGCGGTGATGGGCTAGATAGACGAGTCTTTGGACAGCTCGAAATAGTCGGGATGCAAGGCGATAACCGGTCCCTGTTCCTCGGGCATCAGATGCAAGTGCGTCTCGGCCAGATAGCTCGCCGTGTCGGTATCGCCCCTCTTAATGGCCTCGAGAATCCGGCGATGCTGCCGACGAATCGGCTCCCAATCCAGATCCTGCGACACCATACGCAACCAGTTGTATCGCTCAAAATGCGTGTTGACGCTCTTCATCCAATCCCACAACATGTGACGACCGGCAATCTCAAAACACGTCTCATGGAACAGGTTGTCCAGATCAAAAAAGCGACGCGTCTCGCTATGGTCGAGCGACTCGGACTCGGCAAGAATCTGCTCGAGCCGATGCTTTTGCTCGGACGTGGCGGCAGAACAGCATTTAATGAGTACGCTTCTCTCGAGTTTCTCGCGCAAGAAACAGGCGTTCTCGGCGCGCTCCATGCTGATTTTTGAAACATAGGTGCCGCTTTTGGGACGCGTTTCCACCAGCTCCTGCTCACGCAGGCGCACAAAGGACTCGCGAATGGGCGTGCGCCCGATTCCCGTCTCCTTTTCCAGACCAATCGCCGAAAGGCGCGTGCCGGGCTTGAGCTCGGCATAGATGATCTTGGAGCGCAATGCGTTGTATGCCTGGTCTTGCAGGCTCTGATAATGCTGGTGCTGTTCCATAAAGCCCTCGGATGAAGCCCACGGTGTGTCGAATGTCACCACGTAATACTATCTCATCCCCCATCCCCTCAGTTGCGGTGAGATAGGGCACGCTCGCGTCGCCAGGATCACAAGAGCAAGCGGCGGCATCCCGAAACCCAGGACACCACCGCTGTTTTGCTATCGGATGGCGCGGAAACGCCCCTCCTCATGCACCAAAGGGTTGACTAGAGCTCGCAAGCAACCTTGTAGCCATCGCCGATGGCGTCGCGGATGTTGCCGCACTTGTTGGCATCGCCCAGCACGTGGGTGGTAACGCCGGCTGCCGCCAGGTCGTCGGCCAGCTTGGTATTGGGACGATAGCCCATGGCAAGCACCAGCGTATCGGCACCGGTGATGGTGTGGACCTCGCCGTCCTTTTCGTAGCTGATGGTATCCTCGGTGATCTCGGTCACCTTGGCCTCAGTCAGCACGTGGACACCCTTGGAGAGCATGCGCGTGATGAGCACCGCGCGACCGGCACCGCCCTCGTTGGCGGCGAGCGTCTTGGTCATCTCGATGACGGTGACGTCGCGATTGGCCGGCGACAAGTCGTTGACCAGCGGGGCCAGATAATCGGCCGTCTCGCAACCGACGGTACCGCCGCCCACGATGACGATCTTCTTGCCCGGGAAAGCCTTGCCACCCAGCAGGTCGTCAGCCGTCATAACCTGCTTAAAGCCCTGCATGAAGGCCGGAGTGATGGGCTCGGCGCCATAAGCTAGGACAACCTCGTAACCTGCGTAGTCGCGCTGAATGTCCTCGGCCGAAAGCTCGGTGCCAAAGACGCACTTCACGCCGGCCTCGGCCAGGCGACGGTACTGATACTTGATCACGCGGGTGAGTTCCTGCTTTGCCGGCGGCACGGCTGCGATGCGCATTTCGCCGCCCGGCTCATCCTGCTTGTCCACGAGCACCACGTTGTGGCCGCGCTTGGCGGCAATGTAGGCTGCCTCCATGCCCGCAGGACCAGCGCCCACAACGAGCACGTTCTTGGCCACGGCGGCAGGCTCGTAGCCAGCCTCGTCACGCTCCACGTCCGGGTTGACGGTGCAGGAGATGCGCTTGCCAAACATAATGCCGTTCAGGCAGCGCAGGCAGCCGATGCAGGGGCGGATGTCGTCGGCGTTGCCGGCAGCGGCCTTGTTGCAGAACTCGGCATCGCACAGATTGGCGCGGCCCATCATGCAGATGTCGGCAGCGCCGTCCTCGATCAGCTCCTCGGCAATCCAGGCCTCGTTGATGCGGCCGACGGTGGCAACGGGAATGTTGACGTGCTTCTTGATCTCGCGCGAGCAGGCGGCGTGCGAGGCCTGCTGCGTGCCGGCGGCGGGAATCGCGGAACCGCGCTTGATGGTGGTGCCGCCCGACACATGAATCATGTCGACGCCGGCCTTTTCCAGGCGACGCGAGACATAGATCATGTCGTTGAGGGTCAGGCCGCCATCGGTGTACTCGTCGCCCGAGATACGGACGTCGATGATAAAGTCCTTGCCGCAGCGCTCGCGGATCTCGGCGATGACCTCGAGCAAAAAGCGCATTCGGGCGTCGAGCGAGCCGCCGTACTCGTCGGTGCGCTTGTTGTAGAGCGGAGTCAAAAAGCCGCCGAGCATACCATGGGCGTGTGCCGCATGAACCTCGACGCCATCGACGCCAGCCTTCTGCATACGCACGGCAGCGTCGCCAAACTGATGCGTGAGCTCGTGAATCTCATCGACCGTGATAGGACGCGGTGCCTCGCGGGCATAGGACGGGCCCACAAAGGACGGAGCGATCAGGCGCGGCGTGCCCGGAATGTTAAAGGCCATGTAGGCGGGATGGAAGAGCTGCGGCATGATCTTGCAGCCATACTCGTGGACGGCTGCGGCAAGCTTTTCCCAGCCAGGAATAAACGTGTCGTCGTAGCAGCACATGTCACCCGGCAGATAGGTATAGGTGGGCTCGACCGTCACGACCTCGGTGATGATCAGGCCCACGCCGCCCTTAGCGCGGGCGCGGTAATGATCGACCAAGTCGTCAGTCACATAGCCATGATCGGCCAGGTTGGTGGACACCGGCGGCATAAAGACGCGGTTCTTGACCTCGGTCGTACCGACCTTGATCGGGCTAAAGAGCATTGGGTAGGCGGAGGACTCCATACAGGGTTCCTTTCGTTTGAGCCGCTCGGCGGCAGTTGCTAACGTACCTATCGTATCAGTATCCGCCGCATCCGTACTCGCTCGCACTCCTCACCCTCAATTCCACCCCGCCCATCAGTTGCGGGGGAATACGGAGTAGATGAGACTTTTGACAGCCAAAA
>CABUTP010000055.1 GCA_902494545.1 uncultured Collinsella sp.
ATAGCCGGTACCGGCCGCGACAACCGCGGGATCCTTGGCAAAAAAGCCGATAAACGCCGGCGCCACCAGCCACATCAGCACCGTGATTAGGCAACCGTACACTACCGATATGGTCATGGCGTCCTTGAGTACCTGACGCGCACGGTCGCCCTTGCCCGCGCCGGCGTTTTGCGCTGTGAGCGCGCTGACGGTGGCACCCATGGAACTCGGCACAATGAACAAGAAGCTGATCATCTTTTCGACCAGGCCTACGGCGGCGGCGTCGACGAGCCCTCGGTGGTTGGCGATGACGGTGATAAACATAAACGCCACCTGGATGCAGCCGTCCTGTACTGCCACGGGCACGCCGATCTTAAGAATGCTGCCGAGCACCTCGGGCTGGGGACGCAGGTCGCTGCGCTTAACGTGGATGTTCGTACGGCGGCTCTTAAGCCACACGAGCGCGAGGGCAACGCTGGCCGTCTGCGCGGTCACCGTGCCGAGCGCCGCGCCCACGGGGCCGAGCCCCATGTGGCCGATAAACAGAAAATCGAGCGCGATGTTAATGATGCATGCCACGCCGATCACGTACATGGGCGAGCGCGAATCGCCCAGGCCGCGAAAGATGGCCGAGAGAATGTTGTATGCGGCAATAAACGGAATGCCGACAAAGCAGATACGCAGGTAGGCGGCGGTGCCTTCGACCGCCTCGGGCGGCGTGCCAATGAGCGCCACAACCTGCGGGCATAGTGCAAACAAGATGACGGCCAGTACCACCGAGACGCCCATAAACAGCGTGATGGTATTGCCGATGGCGGTCTCGGCGCGGTCGAAGCGGCGCGAGCCCACGGCATGGCCGACGATGACCGTCGTTCCCATGGCCAGGCCCACGAGCGTCACGGTAATGATGTAGAGCGTCTGTGCGCCATTGCCCACGGCGGTGATGCCGGCGGCGCCGCTAAACTGTCCCATCATGTACAGGTCGGCCATGCCGTAGAGCATCTGCAAAAAGTACGAGAGCATATAAGGCAGGGCAAAGACCGCGATGGTCTTAAGGACATTGCCGCGTGTGAGGTCGTGTTCCATGGGCAGGGTACTTTCTGGCTTGGTTCGTTTAGGTACCAGTTTAGTGAAAACCCTACAACGATTGTAGAGTCAAGGTTTGAGTCGAAGACAGGGCGAAAAAAGTGAGGCCCACGATTATTTCCAACTGAATACAGATGTGCACTATGCTTGTTTGGCACGTTCGTTAGCCTTGCAGAAATCGGTTTCGCGTCACTTGACACCATCGCCTGTCGCGCAATAATACGTGCGTTTGCGAACAACGTTTGATGGGGGATGAACCTGCGTGCGCAATCTCAAGATCCTGTTTTCCTACTTGGGGGAATACCGTCGCGACGCCATACTCGGCGTGCTCTTTGTGACGGCCGAGACGGCGCTCGAGCTGTTTATCCCGGTTATCATGGCGAACATCATCGACGTGGGCGTGCCTGCGGGCGACATCAACTACATGCTGCTGCAAGGCGCGTACATGTTGGTGTGTGCGGCGTTTTCGCTGGTATTGGGCTTGGGCTATGCCCGCACATCCGCCCGCGTTGCCTCGGGCCTAGGCGCTAACCTGCGCGAGGCCGAGTACAAAAAGATTCAGACGCTCGCTTTTGGTAACCTGGACAACTACGACGCCAGCTCGCTCGTCACCCGCATGACCACGGACATCACCGTTATCCAAAATGCTGTGGGCAACGGCTTTCGCCCTATGGTGCGCGGCCCGGTGACGCTTATCGTCGGCCTTATCTACGCGCTGATGCTGTCGCGCCCGCTCGCCACCGTCTTTGCGATCATCTTGCCCGTGCTGGCAATCGTGCTGGGCGTCATCACCTATCGCGTGAGCCCGCTCTACCGCCAACTCCAGACCTCGATGGACCACCTCAACGGCGTGGTACAAGAGGACCTTACCGCCGTGCGCGCCGTGAAGGCTTACGTGCGCGCCGAGCACGAGTGCGACAAGTTCGACACCGTCAATACCGAGCTTGCCGACACGGCGACCAAGACCTTCGGCACCGCCGTGCTCAATCTGCCGGTGTTTCAGCTGTCGATGTACGTGGCTGCGCTCTCCATCCTGTGGATTGGCGGCCGCATGATTCTCGCCGGCAAGCTGGGCGTGGGCTCGCTCACGGGCTTTATGAGCTACGTGCTGCTGATCATGAACTCGCTCATGATGATTTCCAACGTGTTTTTGCTGCTTACGCGCGCACTCGCCAGTGTGGAGCGCATCTCGCACGTCCTCGATGAGCGCTCGCTTATCGAGGCGCCCGCGGCAGACGCGGCTGTGCGCGAAGTTGTCGACGGAAGTGTCGAGTTCCGCGATGTGTCGTTTAAGTACCGCGCGGATGCTGTCGAGGACGTGCTCGAGCATATCGACCTTCGCATCGAGCCGGGCTCCACGGTGGGCGTGCTCGGCGGCACGGGCTCGGGCAAGAGCTCGCTCGTGCAGCTCATCGCGCGCCTGTACGACGCGACCGAGGGCGCCGTGCTCGTGGGCGGGCGCGACGTGCGCGACTACGACCTGGTTGCCCTACGCGATGCGGTGGGCATTGTGCTGCAAAAGAACGTGCTGTTTACGGGCGCCGTGCGCGAGAACCTGCAGTGGGGCGCGCCCGATGCCACCGACGAGGAGTTGTTGGATGCCTGCCGTGCGGCGTGCGTGGACGAGTTTCTGGACCGCATCGGCGGTCTCGACGGCGAGTTGGGCCAGGGTGGCGCCGGTGTTTCGGGCGGCCAGAAGCAGCGCCTGTGCATTGCGCGTACGTTGCTCAAACATCCGCGCGTGCTCATTTTTGACGACTCGACCAGTGCGGTCGATATGGCGACCGACGCCAAGATCCGCGAGCATATCGCCCAGATTCCCGACACGACGGTGATCATCATCGCCCAGCGTATCGCAAGCGTGATGGATGCCGACCGCATCGTGGTGCTGGATGACGGCCGCATTCACGGCGTGGGCACGCATGAGGAACTGCTAGCAGGTGACAACATCTACCAGGAGATTTACGCCTCGCAGATGGAGTTCGCGGGTGATGCGAGCGACGACGGTGATGCCGACGACGCGTACGATCTGTTTTCCTCCGTCGCATACGGATCATCCCCGGAAGGGGGTGAGCGCCATGCCTAAGACTTCCGCTCAGGCTCGTCCGGCCAATCTGCGTCGAACGCTCCGCCGCTTGCTCTCCTACATGGGGCATGCCAAGTTCTCGCTGCTGGTGGTTGGTGTGCTGGCCTCCGTCGCCGCCATCGCGAGTCTTGCCGGCACCTATATGGTGCGCCCCATCGTCAACGGCCTGGCCGCGGGTGGGGAGGAGCTGCTCACCAAGCAGGTTCTCTTTACGGCCGTCATCTACGCCGCGGGCGTGCTCTCGGCCTTGGGTTACTCGCAGATCATGGTGCGCGCGGCCCAGCGCGTGGTGTCCGATATTCGCCGCGACTTGTTCGCGCACATCCAGACGCTGCCGCTCAGTTACTTTGACAGTACGCGCTCGGGCGACATCATGAGCTTCTTCACCAACGACGTCGACACGGTCTCCGAGGCACTCAACAACAGCTTTGCCAACGTGATTCAGGCGACCATTCAGGTGATCGGCACCACAGCCATGCTCATCATTCTTAACTGGCATCTCACGATTATCACGCTCGCGTGCGATGTTGCCATTGTGCTGTACGCGCGCTACTCGGGTGCCCGCTCCAAGCGCTTTTTTGCCGCCCAGCAGGCATCGCTCGGCGACTTGGACGGATACGTCGAGGAGATGGTCTCGGGCCAAAAGGTCATTAAGGTCTTTAACCACGAGCAGGCCAATGTTGCCGGTTTTGACACGCGCAACCAGGAGCTGCGCCGTACCGGTGGCGCCGCACAGGCCTACGCCAACTCGATGGTGCCCATGACCGTGGTGATCGGCTACGTCAACTATGCCATCGTCGCCGTGGCGGGCGGCATGCTCTGCATCAAGGGCCTGGCCGACGTGGGTGCGCTTGCAAGCTACCTGGTCTTTGTGCGCCAAGCCGCCATGCCCATCAACCAGTTTACGCAGCTGGGCAACTTCTTGCTCAATGCGTTGGCCGGTGCCGAGCGCCTGTTTGCGGCTATGGACCTTAAGCCCGAGGTGGACGAGGGCTGCGTGGAGCTGGTGCAGACGGGCGACGCCGCGTGGGCGTGGAAGATTCCCGAGGGCCAGGGTGTGGGCACGTATGGACATCTGCACGACGTGGCCGCCGTTGATGAATCGGGTCGTGCGGTGGCGGCCGATGGTACCGAGCTTGTTACCGGTCTGGTCCCGCTCGCCGGCGACGTGCGTTTCCACGCCGTGGACTTTTCCTACGTGCCGGGCACGCGCGTGCTCACGGACCTCAACCTGTTCGCCAAGCCGGGGCAAAAGATCGCCTTTGTTGGCTCGACGGGCGCCGGAAAGACGACCATCACCAACCTCATCAACCGCTTCTACGAGGTCGATGACGGCGAGATCACGTACGACGGCATCGACGTCAAGCACATTGCCAAGGCCAGCCTGCGCGGGTCGCTCGGCATTGTGCTGCAGGACACGCACCTGTTTAGCGGCACCATTGCGCAGAACATCCGCTTTGGCAAGCTCGACGCGACCGACGAGGAGGTACGCGCCGCTGCCGAGGCCGCCTGCGCCGACTCGTTTATCCGCCGTCTGCCGCGGGGCTACGACACACCGGTCACGGCCGACGGCGCCAACCTGTCGCAGGGTCAGCGTCAGCTGCTCGCCATCGCGCGCGTGGCCGTCGCCGATCCGCCGGTGCTCATCCTGGACGAGGCCACGAGCTCCATTGACACGCGTACCGAAAAGCTCATCGAGCGCGGTATGGACCGCATCATGCGCGGTCGCACCACGTTTATGATCGCGCACCGCCTGTCCACTGTCCGCGGCGCCGACGCCATCATGGTCCTCGAACACGGCCGCATCATCGAGCGCGGCACGCACGAAGAGCTACTCGCCCAGCACGGCGAGTACTGGCAGCTGGCGCATGGCTTAAAAGAGCTGGATTAACCCGTTCGAGCACGATACTTTGACCCCTCCGTGCCCCTCACCTCGCCTCAAACCATCACAACATTCGACGTTTTTTGCCAAAAACGGGAAAAGCATCGAATGTTGTGATGGTTTTTCTGCCGCTCGACCGGGTGGAATCGCTTTCTTGCGCACGAAGGTGTGCGGACCCGTGGGCGGGGGAATAAGGTTGGTTATCCGACTCCATTGGAGGGCTCATGGACCTGCCGATCGTCCTGTCCCATAAGACTGCCTGGCTGTACCATAACGTGGCGCGCCCGTCCGAGCCGCTCTCGCGAGCAAGCAGCCTATACGATGAGGACTCGCTTGCTAACGAGGCGGAGCCGACCGCGAGCCTGCCCAAATTGGGACTCGATGCCAAGGGGCTGAGGGCTTCAACGGCAGTTGAGATTGTTGCCGACTATCTGGTTTCGCTCGGTATTCCACGAGAAGAGCTCGATCATATCGACACGCTCGTCAACTTCGATTTTGAGCGCTCGACGCCGGCTGGATTTAGGTGCCACGTGTTTGGGGCGCCGGTACCTCCAGACCATCTTATCGAGGTGGCAGAGGGCCTTCTGGTGGTTGATGAGGCCATGTGCTTTGTCCAAGCGGGTTCGTGGATGAGCGAGCCCGAACAGTTGGAATATGGCTACGAAATCTGTGCCCGATACCATTTGAATCATCTGTCGACAGGCGATTATGTCGAGATGGGGCAGAGGTACACCGTTGCCGACTTGATTGCCTATTGCAATGAGAACCGATCTCGTCAGGGGGCTATACGCGCGGCCGCCGTGCTCAAGCGCGTGCACGATGGCGCGCGGTCGCCCATGGAGACGGCCACCGCAATCATGGTCGTAGCAAAACGTTCCCAGGGCGGGCTGGGATACGCCAAGATCGAGCTCAACCATCGGGTCGATGTTCCCAACGAGTTCAAGTATCTCGCAAAGGCCGGGTATTTCGAGATCGACGTATACGCGCCTGCGAGCGGTACGGGGATTGAATACAACGGCTCGGACCATCTTGATAAACAGCGCAGCGCGTCGGATGCGGAGCGTATGACCGTGCTGAGCGCGCTGGGCTTTAAGATGATCGTCCTCACCGTGACTCAGTTTGCCCACCAGCTGCAATTGCACCGGGCGATGAACGCCATCGCGCTCGCTATGGGCCTTAAGTGCGACCGAAGCGAAGCGTTCCAAAAACGGCAGAACGACCTGCGAGAATTCGTGATCCGTCACTGGGACGGTGGCCTTTAGGGGTGCTTTGGTCCTTCTACGGGGTACCGTGGGCAGGCAAACCATCACAACATTCGACGTTTTTCGCCAAAAACGGGAAAAGCATCGAATGTTGTGATGGTCTGTGCTGAGGATGGGCTTGGAAAGTCCGTTTTGCTCGAAGCGACCTGTCCTGTCGTACGGGTGTCGGCATGATTCTCTCGTGGGGTATTATGTTTTCCGAAGAATAAAACGCCGCGTGAGGGGAGGGCTGCGTGAACGGGTACGTGCAACATGACGGTTTTGGCCGCGATATCAACTACCTGCGCATTGCCGTTACCGACAAGTGCAATTTCCGCTGCATCTATTGCATGCCGGCCGATGGCGTGGCGCCCCGTGCGCACGACGAGCTGCTCAGTGCCGAGGAAATCGCCCGCTTTGTGCGCCTGGTGGCGGGAGAGGGCATTCGCCACGTGCGCCTGACGGGTGGCGAGCCGCTGGTCAGCCGGCGCATCATCCCGCTCATTCGCGACATTCGCGCGATCCCGCAGATCGAGGATATCTCGCTTACCACCAACGGCGCCCTGCTGCCCAAGCTGGCGCCGCGGCTCAAAGATGCCGGGCTTAACCGCGTCAACATCTCGCTCGACACGCTCGACCCCGATCTGTTTGGTAAGATCACGCGCCTGGGCCGGCTCGAGCAGACCATGGCGGGCATCGACGCGGCACTGGCTTGGGGCTTTGAGCCGGTTAAGGTGAACTGCGTTGTTGTGCGACGGCTCAACCAGGATGTGGCGGCCCTCGCACGGCTGACCGTCGACCGCCCCATTCACCTGCGCTTTATCGAATACATGCCCATCGGCGACGAACGCACGAGCTCGCATTGCGCTGTGGACCCGCATGCGCCCGCGCTCAATCCCGAGCTGTGGGACGCGAGCGATACCGTGCCGAGCGACGAGCTGCGGGCGCGCATCAATGCAGGAGCCGCCGCGGTGGGCCTGGACGAGCTCGAGCCGCTCGACATTAACGACGCTCCTGCCGGCGCGGGCCCTGCGCGCTATTGGCATTTTCCGGGCGCGGCGGGAACGGTTGGCTTCATCAGCGCCATGTCCAACCATTTTTGTGCGAATTGCAACCGCCTGCGCCTGACGGCCGATGGCAACGTGCGTCCGTGCCTGTTCAGCGATGCCGAGTATTCGGTGCGTGACACCCTGCGCCGTGGTGATGATATGCAGGTACTTTCGATTTGGCGCGATGCCGTGGCCCACAAACCGCAGGAACACGCGATAATTGAGGGCACGCAACGATTTATGTCCCAAATCGGAGGATGATCATATGGCCAAGAGCAGGTACGCCGATGCCACCAAGGCCGCTCGCAGGGGCGCGATGTCTGCCCACAAAGCCACGGCTGCGGCGAATGTTGGCAACGCCGACACGTCCGTGCAACCGTCTGCCAGCGCTGTCGCCGAGCCCGCCCGTGACGCCCGTCGTGACGAGCTGACGCACGTGGACGCCAAGGGCGAGGTGCGCATGGTCGACGTGTCCGACAAGGCCGAGACCCATCGCATCGCCATCGCCGAGGGCACCATCCTCATGCATCCTGAGACGCAGGCCATGGTGCTGCAGGACCGCGCCAAAAAGGGCGACGTGCTCGCCTGCGCGCGCGTGGCGGGCATCATGGCCATCAAACGCACGAGCGACATCATCCCCATGTGTCATCCGCTGCTCATTACCAAGAGCAAGTGCGACATTGTGCCCATCGCTGCGGCGGGGACGCCGGCCGAGGACGTGCCCGAGGGCTGGGCGCCGGCGCGCGCGGACGGGCAGGTTGGCTTTCACGTACTGGTTACGGCCGGCGTGACGGGCAAGACGGGTATTGAGATGGAGGCCCTGACTGGAGCGAGTGCCGCGTGCCTAACGATCTATGACATGTGCAAGGCGGTCGATCGTGGCATGGAGATCGTCGACGTGCGCCTGCTGCACAAGGAGGGCGGCCGCTCGGGCGTGTGGGATCGTGCAGAGCGTCAGGCCGCTGCTGTTGAGGCCGTGGCCGCTGACGGTGCCGCGCCCGCGAGCGCACCCGTCGCCGTTGCACCCGCAGCTCCGACCCCGGCTGTCCCCGCGATCGCGTTTATCGGCTACCAGAACTCGGGCAAGACCACGCTGGTC
>CABUTP010000056.1 GCA_902494545.1 uncultured Collinsella sp.
ACCATGCGCATCGTCGTGGACTTACCGCAGCCAGACGGGCCAACGAGGACGACGAACTCCTGGTCGTGAACGGTGAGGTTAAAGTCCTCAACAGCGAGCACGCCATCCTCGGTAACCTTGAGGTTGTGCTTCTTCTCCTCGGTCTTCTTCTTTTTGCCAAAGAAGCCCTTCTTTTTGGACTCGGTGTTGGGATACACCTTCTGAACATGTTTGAGAACGATCTCGGCCATGTCTTTACCTTTCGATATGCGGCACCATGTTGAGGGCGCCGCAGAAACTTGCAAAACAGTTACGGCATCAGCCCTTGACGGCACCTGCCACCACGCCGTCGATGATGTACTTCTGGCAGAGGATGTACATGACGACGATGGGGACAACGACCATCATGATGCAAGCCATCATGGGGCCGAGCTCGACGTGACCGTAGCCGCCGCGGAAGTACTGGATCAAGATAGGAATGGTCTTGTACTTGGTGGAGTCGAGGGTAAGGTAGGGCAGCAGATAGTCGTTCCAGACCCACATGGTCTCGAGGATGCCGACCGAAAGATAGGTGGGCTTCATGATGGGAAGGACGATCTTAAAGAACACCTGGACCGGGTTGCAGCCATCAATCATGGCCGCCTCTTCGATCTCGAGCGGGATGTTCTTTACAAAGCCGGCGAACATAAAGACCGCCAGGCCCGCGCCAAAGCCCAGATAGATAAAGCAGATGTTGAACGGCGTGTTGAAGCCGATGCGGTCCGCCAAATTGGACAGCGTGAACATGAGCATCTGGAAGGGCACGACCATCGAGAAGACGAACAGGTAATAGAAGAAGTTCGAGATCTTGCTGTTGACACGGACTACGTACCAGGCGCACATGGAGCAGCACACCAAGATCAGAACGACCGACGTGACCGTGATGATGAGCGAGTACATAAACGCCGAGGCAAAGCCCTGCTCGTCAAGAGCGTGCACGTAGTTTGCAAGGCCGTTGAACGTCTCGGGCGTGAGCAGATCGAATGCCGTGGTGGTGCTGATTGCAGTCGCTTTCTTAAAGGAATTGAGCGCAATCATAAACACGGGGTAGATCCACGCGAGCGACAGAATCGTAAAGAAAATCGAGAGCGCGCGGTTAATAGCCTTATCGCGTTTCATTACTGCTGCACCTCCTTGGACCTCGTGGCCTTAAGCTGAATCATGGAGATGGCCACGACCAGGATGCAGAAGATAACCGCCTTAGCCTGACCGATACCCTGCCATGCGATACCGGCACGCGAATAGAACGTGTTGTAGATGTTCAGGGCGAGCATCTCGGTGGAGTGCGCGGGGGCGCCGCCGGTAAGGGCGAGGTTCTGGTCGAACAGCTTAAAGCCGTTGGTGATGGACAGGAACAGGCAGATGGTGATGGTCGGCATCAGGTTAGGGATCTTAACCTTCCAAAACGTCTGCCATGCCGTGGCACCGTCGACCTTGGCGGCCTCGATGTAGTCGGACGGAATGGACTGCAGACCAGCGATGTAGATGATCATCATGTAGCCGACCTGCTGCCACAGGGTCAGGATGATAAGGCCCCAGAAGCCAGCAGCAGAGTTAAGGGCGATGAGCTGGGCGCCCACGTTAGAGAGCAGGCAGTTGATCAGAATCTGCCAAATGTAGCCCAGCACGATGCCGCCGATCAGGTTAGGCATAAAGAAGATCGTACGGAAGATGTTGGTGCCTTTGAGCGCCTTGCGGGTGAGCGCCTGCGCAATGGCCAGGGCGATCACGTTGATGAGCACCGTCGACAGGAAGGCAAACGCCACGGTAAAGAAGAACGACGTGGAGAACTGCGGATCGGACAGCGCGCGCACGTAGTTCTCGATACCGACAAAGTGCGCGTTACTAATGATAATAAACTGGCAGAACGAGAGATAGAAGCCCTGGATAAAAGGGATCACGAACCCGATCATAAACGCCAGGCACGTGGGCAGCATAAAGAGCGGCCACCAGCGCTTGAGTGCTTTGCCCATAAAAGGGTCCTTTCAATATGCAGGGGGCGGGCAAACCAACGTCTGCCCGCCCCCCTGTCGCTAATCAGATAGCTTGGGCAGCAACTGCTTACTCGGAAGCGGCCTTCTCGGTCTTCCAGCCATCGACGAAGGCGTTCTTGACGCCGTCCCACTTGCTGTTATCGGCAGCGTAGGCAATCAGAGCCTGCTTGAGGTTCTTCTTCCACTCCTCGGAGGGAATGTAGACGAAGTCCCAAGCGACGGTCTTCTTGCCGTCCTTGGCCATGGCAACGGCCTGCTGCGAGAAGACGTTGGTGGTCTCCTTGGCGCTCTTGAACGGAGCGGTCAGACCCATCTTGTCGGCGATGATGCTGGTCGGGGTGTCAGCGGTGACGCACCAATACATGAAGTCCTCGGTGGCCTTCTGGGCATCCTCGGAAGCCTGGGAACTGACGCACCAGTAGTTCTCGCCGCCGGAGCACAGGCCCTGGTTCTCCTCGCCGTCAACACCGATGTAGATGGGCATCATGCCAATCTGATCGTCGGTCATGCCGGCCTTGACGAGGTCAGAGTAGGCCCAAGAGCCGTTCTGGTAGAAGACGGCCTTGCCGGTTGCGAACTCGTTGGTGGCGTCGTCGCCGGTCTTGGAGGCAAGCTGCGAAGGATCGCAGGTGGAGTCGGTGATGTACAGGTCGAAAATCTGCTTGAAGTTGTCGAGATACTCGCCCTTGATCTCGTCGTCCTCCTGGTTGTGCTCCTTCTCGAACTCGTAGTAGAGCGGGAGGTTGGCGAGGTGGGTGGTGTAGCGCCAGCTGGAGGAGTCATCCATGCCGGCGGAAGTAAAGGCACCCTCAACACCAAGCTCGTCCTTGCGGGCCTGGATGTCGTCGGCACAAGCCTTCAGCTTGTCGAAGGAGTTGATGTCCTCGGCCTTGTAGCCAGCCTTCTCGAGCAGCTGCTTGTTGTAAATAATGCCGAAGCTCTCCTGAACCCAGTCGATGCACACATCCTTGCCGTCGGACTGCAGAGCCAGGGAGTCGTCAATGAGCTCACCGCGGAGCTTGGTATCGGACAGGTCGGCGCAGTAATCCTTCCAGTTCTTAAGACCGGTGGGGCCGTTGACCTGGAACAGGGTCGGAGCGGAGCTCTTGGACATCTCGGACTTGAGCTTCTCCTCGTAGGTGTTGGAGGCGGCGGTCACGATCTTGACCTCGACGCCCTTCTCCTTCTTATAGGCCTTGGCGATCTCCTTCCACTCCTTGTCGACCTCGGGCTTGAATTGGAGGAAGTAGACCTCGGCAGCGTCACCAGAAGCAGAGGAGCCGGAGCCGGCAGAACCGCCGCAACCCACGAGACCCAGACCAAGAACCGCAGCCGCGGAACCAGCAAAGCCCAGGAACTGCCTTCTGCTCATTTCGTTCTTCATTACAATCCACCCTTTCACACCGTGGCGGCACCCTTTGCCGCCGCCTTCGGAGATTGGCTCGGGGACTTTGCCCCTTTTGCTGATTTGTACAATACGCTATTTGGCTAGTTGTTTGAACAAGTATTACTAGAGCGGTAGAAAAACTTCGGTGAACGGTAATTTCAACTTGATACTTGACAAGTTTTGTATAAACAATTATTTGTTATCGAATGCAGAGAAAACGCCCGGTCAAGCCGATGCATCGTCGGTTTGACCGGGCGTTTTCGCTTTGAGGGCATGAGTCTCGTCAGGCTGCGAGCTAGCCGGCTATCGCTTGGAGTTGACGCGGTAGTGGAAGATCTCGGGATGCGTGCGGGCATGCGTGACCTCGAACAAGATGCCGTCCGAGGTGTACGACTGGCTCTCCATGACGGCAACGCAGTTGTATTTGCCGAGGTCAAGATAACTGCAGTCCTCATCGTTGGCAAGCTCGACGCTCACCGTACGGCGACTCGCCATCACCTTGACGCCGCGTTTGTGCTCCAGATAGTCGTAAATTGACTTTGCGGCGATCTCGGGCGTCAGACCCTTGGCGATCGACTCCAAAAAGTAGCCGTGGTCCACCTGGCGAGCATTGCCGTTGAGGCTTCGGACACGCACTACACGAATCAGCTCCTCGCCCACCTTAAAGCCCAGGCGACGAGAAAGTTGCTCAGTGCAAATCAAATGTTCAAAAGACTTAACGTCCGTCGATGCAACGGCATTGTTGCGCTTTGCAAATTCGCCAAACGACTCGACTTCCTCGAGTGCGCCCAGCATGTCGGTTTCGCCCTTGAGCCAAATAACGCGCACGCCCTTGCCGTGTATAGGCTGCACAAACATCTGATCGGCCAGCATGCTCAAGGCGCGTCGAACGGTATTGCGCGTGCAGCCAAACTCCGCGGTCAGCTCGGCTTCGGTCGGCAGCATCTCCTGAAACGCATAGGTCCCATTAATGATGCGCGAACGTATTTCTCGGTAGATTCCTTCGTATATCGCTTTTGGCATTGTTTCACCTCTACATTATTTATTTCCGGCTAGGCACGATAGCATTTCTTAAAGTTGTTTAAACCGAATATCGGTAAAGCGACAGGATTTAACCGTTGACGGTTTCTGTCGTGCCCAAATCGGTTTCGCTCAAAACTGCCGGTACAACAATCGTCTGGTCCTCTACAATGAATCCATTGTTTAAACGTTTCCCCACGCGCAACGCGCCTCGATATTCGGAAGGCAGAACATGCTGCAAAAAATCCAACGCTTTGGCGGGGCAATGTTCGCTCCCGCCATGCTGTTTTCTATATCGGGCCTCATGGTCGGCGTCTCCGCTCTCGCAACGACTGCGGACATCGTCGGCGATCTAGCCGTATACGGAACCCCTTGGTACGTTTTTTGGGCCATCATCCAGCGCGGCTCATGGACGGTCTTTAAGCGCCTCCCGCTCCTTTTTGCCGTAGCGCTGCCTATCGGTCTTGCCCAAAAGCAACCGGCACGCTGCTGCCTCGAGGCACTCGTGGCCTATTTTGCCTATTGCTTCTTTTTGAGCGAGATCATTAAGCTGAGCGGAGACAACCTTGGGCTTAAGTACCCGTCATCTTTGACCCCCGCCAACGGTATCACCGTCATCGACGGCATTAAGACGCTCGACACCGGCATTATCGGCCCGCTGGCGGTATCGGCAACCGTCGTCGCCATCCATGACCGCTTCTACGATGCCAAGGTTCCCGATTGGCTCGGCACCTTCTCGGGCTCCTCGCTGGTCTACCTCATCAGCTTTTTTGCCGTGTTTGCCCTTGCCGCTATCTCGGCCGCCATCGTGCCCTCCGTATACGCAATGACCGAAACGCTGCGCCATGCACTTACGAGCGTCGGCCCCTTTGGCGTGGGCATCTTTGTGTTTTTGGAGCGAGCGCTCGAGCCCATGGGGCTGCACCACCTGCTCTACATGCCGATCTACTACGACAACCTGGTCATTAACGACGGCATCTACGCCACGTGGAGCAGCTTGCTCCCCATCCTCTCCCATAGCACGCGCCCCCTTAATGAACTTGCGCCGTGGGCCGGTTTTACCGCCACCGGCTGGGTCAAGCTCTTTGGCCTTCCCGCCATCGCAGCCGCGTTCTACTCCACCGCAAAACCAGAACACCGCGCCGGCCTCAGGGTCATCCTTGTTCCCGCCATCATCGCCTCGGTGGTTTGCGGCGTTACCGAGCCACTCGAGTTTCTCTTTATGTTCACCCACCCCGGGCTCTTTTTTCTCTACGCCGTCTTATCGTCTTGCCTTGCCACAACCATGAATCTCTTTGGCATCGTCGGCATCTTCTCGGGCGGCCTCATGGAGATGGCAGCCTTCAACTTTATTCCGCTCATGCGCACGCATGCCGGTGCCTATCTTTTGGCGCTCGGTATCGGCCTTGCCTTTAGCCTCATCTTTTTTGTTAGTTTTCGAGCACTCATCTTGATCTATGACCTTAAGACGCCGGGCCGCGAGGATCATGTCGCCAATCGCGCGGCAATCGATCCTTTAACGGGAAGCGGCTTTGCCAAAGAGCAATCTCCCAACGACGAGGTCGATAGTCGATCCGATCAAGATCACGCCCTCGCTGAGCGGGTAATTCAGCTTTTAGGTGGCGTTGGCAATATTGTGGGCGCAACCAACTGCGCCACGCGCCTGCGCGTCGAGGTCGCAGACCCTTCCATCGTTGCAGATAACGCATCGTTTGTCGCGGTGGGCGCCAAGGGCCTCATCATTACGGGCAAGACCGCCCAGGTGGTCATCGGCATCTCCGTTCCCCGCGTTAAAGAGCATTTTGACCAGATCATGGGCCTCGAGCCGGAATTTGCGCCCACCACCTCGGCCTCCCCTGCCGCCGGCCCAACCCACAAGCACGGCGATATCTGCTTCTTCGACATCGACGGTACGCTCGCCTGGCAAGATCCCAGACTTGCTCAGGAGCTTCCCGAAGACGAGCGCGATCTGTCCCCCTATCCCAACGAGGCGGTTTCGCAGGCAATCCGCGAGTTTGTCGCCAACGGCAACATGGCCTTTATCTGCACGGGACGCACCCTGAGCTGCATCCACCCCAAACTTCTTGAGCTGCCGTGGACCGGCATCGTCTGTCTTGCGGGCGGTTACGCCGAGATCAACGGACGCGCAATTCGCGATCTGTCGATGACGCCCAGCATGCTGCAGCGTCTTGCCCCCTACCTTGAGCAATCGGGCGAGGTCATCCGCTTTGAGGGCCTCAACGGCGTCGTGCGCATGAGTGCCGATGCCCCCGATGCCCCCGGATACGCGCGCACCCTGGGCGACGCAGTCACGCAGCTGCAGCATTACAGTGCCTACAAGATCTTGATGTCTACATCGCTCGCCAACCACATCGCTCAAGATAAGGCACTTGAGCCGCTGCTGTGCTTTAACGAGCTCGAACTCGAGGTAACCGAAATCTCGCCCCGCGAATGCACGAAGCGCGGGGGCATCCAGTCTGTACTCGACGCCCTCGATCCCCACCACGGAACCGTATACGGCATCGGCGACGCCAGCAATGACGTCTCGCTGATGAACGCCGTCGATGTCGGTATCGCCATGGGCAATGCGCCGGACTATCTCAAAAAGCGCGCCGACTACATCACCGACTCGGTCGACAAAGATGGCGTCGTCAAGGCGCTCGAGCACTTTAGGCTTATATAAGCAGCCGGCACGCGCACGCGTCCCGTTTCCCCAAATCGCCAAAACAGACGCGCCGGCAACTCCAATGTGGCAATATGGTATCTGCACACCGCAACGATGCAACCTAAGAAAGAATGCGAGAGCCTGTGTCCAGTCCGTTTACCAGCTTTTTAGCCCAGCACTTTGACCAGATCAACGACTATCTGGCCACGTTCTTTGACGGACAGGCGACCTCTGCCGATATCGAGCGCTACCTGTACGCGCCGCTCTCGGCTTTTACCGCCAATGCCGGCAAGCGCCACCGCCCGCTCATCTGCATGCTCGCCGCCACCGCAGTGGGCGGCAGCTTTGAGAGCGCCCACAGCGCCGCGGCGGCCATCGAGCATTTCCAGTCGGGTGCGCTCATCCACGACGACATCGCCGATAACGGACAGCTTCGTCGAGGCAAGCCCTGCATGCACCTTACCGAGGGTACAGGCCTTGCCATCAATTGTGGCGACCTGGCGCTCACCATGGTCACCAAGACGGTTCTCGACGACCCCACGCTGGAGTCCGACGTAAAGCTGCGCGTACTCCACGAGCTCACCGAGATGATCGTCCGCACCATCGAGGGTCAAGCGCTCGACCTGGGTTGGGTCCGTGACGGGCGCTTTGATATCTCGGTTGATGACTACCTGGACATGGCGACGCACAAGACCGCGTATTACAGCGGAGCCACGCCGCTTGCCACCGGAGCCATCATTGGCGGAGGCAGCGAACAGCAGGTCGAGGCACTGCGCGCCTTTGGCCTGCACACCGGCCTTGCCTTCCAGATCCAAGATGATCTGCTCAACTTGATCGGTACCAAGGAGGCCGCCAACAAGGACTTCCGTACCGACATCACCGAGGGCAAGCGCACGCTTGTCGCCGTACACGCCCTGTCTGATGAACGCTATCACGATGAGATTGAAGCGATCCTCTCCTCGGGCACCGAAGACCCCGCGCAGCTCGCGCGCACCGTGGAAATCTTCCAGGAAACCGGCTCTATCGATTACGCACACGCCTACGCGCTGGACCTAACCGCCAAAGCCAAGGCCGCCATCGAGGACGTTTCGCTCGACCCGCATGCGCGCGAGTTGTTCGACTCCATGGCAGATTTCTTTGTGGAGCGCCTTAACTAGCGGGGGCTATAAAACCTGTCAGCAGCGTATTTGGGTACAACTTGCTACACTGTTGAGTGCATGTTTATGCATCCCTTTGCGTTGTCTATCCGACACACGCTCAAATAGTACGAATGGTACGCCGAAA
>CABUTP010000057.1 GCA_902494545.1 uncultured Collinsella sp.
AACGACTAGTCGTTTAAGAACGTCCCCAATGACTACTTGCGCTAGAGCATAAGTCACGCTAATAGTCAAGTTATGTCTGTTTAAACAAAATAGCGGCAGTACAAGCGCATTCGCGCTTGCCTAAAATCGATATTAATGAACAGCCTGCTTGTATCTGTAAAATGCACGGCTTGATGAGCGGCGCCTTGGCGGGTAATGAGTGAAAAACCAGCAACGTAATCAACTTGTAACAAACCTAGACGTTTAAACAAATAATGCAACCTTTTGCAAATTTAGCGATAATTCCACAAACTAAACAGGTATACTTCCTTAATGTCATGTAGGGAATACGTAGACAAAAAGGAGGTTATGTGATGGTAAGTATTGTTCTTGCTAGCCACGGGGACTTGGCAGCTGGAATCAAGCAGACGGGCTCGATGGTCTTTGGCGATCAGCCGTCTGTAGCCGTGGTCTCGCTCGAGCCGAGCATGGGCCCCGACGACTTCCGTGCCAAGGTCGAGGAAGCAATCGCTTCCTTCGAGGACCAGGAGCAGGTGCTCTTCCTCGTTGATCTGTGGGGCGGCACGCCGTTCAACCAGATCAGCGGGCTCATCGAGGGCCACGATTCCTGGGCTATCGTCACCGGTGTCAACCTGCCTATGCTCATCGAGGCATATTCGCAGCGCTTTGACGCAAAGAACACTGCACATGCGATCGCAAAACATCTCGTGACTGAGGCTAAGGCTGGCGTGCGCGTCAAGCCCGAGTCTCTGGAGCCCGAGGAGAAGAAGCCGGCTACGGCCGCCGCTGCTCCTGCAGGCGCCATCCCTCCGGGAACGGTCATCGGCGACGGGCACATCAAGATTGCCCACGTCCGTATCGACACCCGTCTGCTGCATGGTCAGGTGGCCACCACGTGGACCAAGCAGATCAACCCCAACCGCATCATCGTGGTTTCCGACGGCGTTGCTCACGACGAGCTCCGCAAGACCATGATCGAGCAGGCTGCCCCTCCGGGAGTCCATGCCAACGTCGTGCCCATCAAGAAGATGGCCGAGGTCGTCAAGGACACGCGCTTTGGTGACACCAAGGCCATGCTGCTCTTTGAGAACCCGCAGGATCTGCTCAAGGCCATCGAGGCCGGCGTCGACATCAAGGAAGTCAACATCGGCTCCATGGCTCACTCCAAGGGCAAGGTCGTCGTCACCAACGCCGTCGCTATGGGCGATGACGACGTTAAGACCCTCGAGGCCCTCAAGGCCAAGGGCGTCAAGTTCGAGGTCCGCAAGGTTCCTTCGGATTCCTCCGAGGATCTCGACGCCATGTTGAAGAAAGCTAAGGCCGAACTGGCCGCTCAAGCATAGTAAAGGAGGGTCCGATACATGTCTGCAATCACTATTCTGCTTGTTGCGATTGTCGCGTTGCTTGCCGGTATGGAAGGCATTCTGGATGAGTTCCAGTTCCATCAGCCGCTCGTGGCATGCACGCTTATCGGTCTCGTAACCGGTCACCTTCAGGAGGGCATCCTCCTGGGCGGTTCGCTCCAGATGATGGCCCTTGGCTGGGCTAACGTCGGCGCCGCCGTCGCGCCTGACGCCGCTCTGGCCTCGGTCGCTTCTTCGATCATCATGGTGCTCGCCCTCAACGGCGGCGCTACCGATCCGTCGAAGGCCGTTACCGCCGCCATCGCCGTCGCCGTCCCGCTGTCGGTCGCTGGTCTGTTCCTGACCATGATCTGCCGTACCATTGCTACCGCTATCGCTCACGCCATGGACGGTTGCGCCGAGAAGGGCGACTTCGCCGGCATCGAGCGCTGGCAGTACATTGCCATCCTTATGCAGGGCCTTCGTATCGCCATTCCGGCAGTGCTTCTGTGCATCATCCCGGCCGAGGCAGTTACCAACGCGCTTAACGCTATGCCCGACTGGCTGTCCGGCGGCATGGCTGTCGGCGGCGGCATGGTCGCTTCCGTCGGTTACGCCATGGTCATCAATATGATGGCCACCAAGGAGACCTGGCCGTTCTTCATCCTCGGCTTTGTCCTTGCTGCCATCCCTCAGCTCACGCTGATCGCCCTTGGCCTCATCGGCATCTCCCTTGCCCTCATCTACCTTGGCCTTAAGGATCTGGCCAAGCAGGGTGGCGGCATGGGCGGTGGCTCCGGCGACCCGCTCGGCGACATTCTGAACGATTACGAGTAGGAGGGGAGTGATACATATGGCAGAGAACAAGATTCAGCTCACCAAGGCTGACCGCAAGAAGGTTTGCTTCCGTCATCAGTTCCTTCAGGGCTCGTGGAACTACGAGCGTATGCAGAACGGCGGCTGGTGCTTCGCAATGATCCCTGCGATCAAGAAGCTCTACACCAGCAAGGATGACCAGATTGCCGCTCTTAAGCGCCACCTGGAGTTCTATAACACCCACCCCTATGTTTCCGCCCCCGTCATTGGCGTTACCCTCGCCCTCGAGGAGGAGCGCGCCAACGGTGCACCGATTGACGACGTCGCCATCCAGGGCGTCAAGGTCGGTATGATGGGCCCGCTCGCCGGCGTCGGCGACCCCGCCTTCTGGTTCACCCTTCGCCCGATTCTGGGCGCTCTGGGCGCTTCCATGGCCCTGTCCGGCAGCATCGCCGGTCCGCTGCTGTTCTTCTTCGCGTGGAACATCATCCGTTACGCTTTCCTGTGGTACACGCAGGAGTTTGGCTACAAGGTCGGCTCCTCCATCGCCAAGGACCTCTCCGGCGGTCTGATGGGCAAGGTCACCGAGGGTGCTTCCATCCTGGGTATGTTCATCATCGGCGCCCTGGTCGAGCGCTGGGTGTCCATCTCCTTCACCCCGGTCGTCTCCAAGGTCACGCAGTCTGCTGGCGCCTTTATCGACTGGGCTAACCTGCCCTCCGGTTCTGAGGGTGTCAAGGAAGCACTGACGATGTATAACTCCATCGGTGCTAACGCCCTTGATCAGGTGAAGGTCACCACGCTTCAGGCCAACCTCGATCAGCTCATCCCCGGCCTTGCCGCCGTGTGCCTGACCCTGCTGGTCTGCAAGCTCCTCAAGAAGAAGGTCAGCCCGATCGTCATCATCCTGGCTCTCTTCGCCGTCGGCATCATCGGTCGCGTCTGCGGCTTCATGTAAGCACGCTTCGGCTTAAGACCGAGAGTTGCTAGGCAAGGGCTTTTGAGCCATTGAAACGGACCGCACCCGGTGGGTACACTGGATGCGGTCCGATTGTTTTATTTGGAGGGCGAGGCGCGCATGGCGCAATCTCAGAACAGCACGGTCGATCTGGCAACGCCGGCGACCTGCCTGATGGGGCTTACCAGCCACGGTAACGTGATGGTGGGCAATAAGGCGTTTGAGTACTATAACGAGCGCAATCCCGAGGATTATATTCAAATTCCGTGGGACGAGGTCGACTATATTGCCGCCGAGGTTTTGCGCGGCACCAAGAAGATCACGCGTTTTGCCATCTTCACCAAGGACAACGGTCACTTTACGTTTTCGACGCGCGACGACAAAGAGACGCTTCGCGCGGTCCGCAAGTACGTCGACGAGAATAAGCTTGTGCGTTCGCCCGACTTTATCGATGTGACGGCCAAGGGCGCCAAGAGCATCCCCTCCGTTATCAAAAACCTCTTCCACAAAGGTAACTAGCTCCTCATAAGTTGCGGTGAAATAGTTCCTAAATACGGCTTTAGATGCTTCAGACAGGAACTATTCCACCGCAACTTCGAAGTCTAGTCATGCGACGTATGGCGATGCAGTAAATCTGCTACACTAGTACAGCATGCCTCCGTAGCTCAGGGGATAGAGCACCGCTCTCCTAAAGCGGGTGTCGTGCGTTCGAATCGCACCGGGGGCACCAGAAGAAATTGCAGGTCAGACGGTATAAATCGTCTGACCTGCTTCTGTATAGATAGGGCTAAATAGACGATAGAGGGGTGAAAAAGGGGTGAAAGAAAGTTCTATGATGAAAACAGCTCGCCTACATATTTCACTCCGATATTTCACCCAAATATCCGGTTTTCAACGCTTCCCACAGTCTGCGGGCTTATAAGAAGCCCTCCGCCTATGGGAAGCGTTGAAAACCTAGGGTGACGTTGCTGTGAGAAGGGCGAGTTTCCAACAGTCCCCGGCGTCTCCGGGTTTCGCCTGGGACCCTGCGACACCGTGGACCGTTGAAAACTCGCCCTTCCGCTTGGAAGAGGGCTTTTACCCCTTAAAATTGTCCGAAAGTGACAACGACGCAGGAGGTCCGGTATGCCTGCCAGCAAGAAAGAGGCAAAGGAGTTCGTCAAACGGTGGAAGAAGCGCCTCGGTGCCATCCCCGCAGGCTCCAACAACGAGCAGCAGGATACGCAGAAGTTCTGGGTCGACCTGCTCATCAACGTCCTGGGCATCCCGTCCAACACCATAGACAGCTTCGTTGACTTCGAGCGGAAGGTGAGAGGCCGTCGCATCGACGTGTTCGTCTCCGACCACAACTTCCTCTGCGAGCAGAAGTCGTGGGGCATCGACCTCGACAAGCCCGAACCCAGGAACGGCGGCATGGAGACGCCGCTTCAGCAGGCCATGTGGTACGCGCGGCACCTGCCGTACTCTGAGCGCCCCCGCTGGGTGATGACGTGCAACTTCGGGACCTTCCGTCTCTACGACCTCGACAACGAGAGACCCGAGGACACCGTGCAGGAGTTCTCCCTCGAAGAGCTCCCGGACAGTCTGTACCTTCTCTCCTTCCTGACCTCCAACGAGACGAGCCGCCTGCACAAGGAGCAGCAGCTCTCCATCGAGGCCGGGGCCTACGTCTCCAGGCTCTACGATGCCCTCGCCAAGCAGTACCACCACATCGAGGAGAGGGACGAGCGCGCGCAGGAGGAGCAGCGCTCCCTCAACGTGCTCATCACCCGAATCATTTTTCTGCTCTACGCCGAGGACGCCGACCTCTTGCAATCGCACCAGGCGTTCGGTAGGTATTGCGAGGGTGACCCTGCCAAGCTCCGCCGCAAGCTGGTGGACCTGTTCGAGGCGATCGACACGCCCCTGGACAAGCGGGACGAGTACATGGACGAGGACCTCGCGGCCTTCCCCTACGTGAACGGCGGTCTGTTCGCCGACTCCTCCATCATCGTCCCGCAGATGACCCCGGAGATCCTCGAAGCCATCACCGACGCGTCCCAGGACTTCGACTGGCGCGAGATCTCGGGCGTCATCTTCGGCGGCGTGTTCGAGGGCACGCTGAACCCCGAGACGCGCCATGCCGGGGGCATGCACTACACGAGCGTCGAGAATATCGAGCGCTGCCTCAGGCCGCTCTTCCTCGACGAGCTGTGGGATGAGCTGCACGAGGCCGAGGGCGAGAGGACGGCTGCCAAGCGCAAGCAGGCCCTGGCGAGGCTGCACGACAAGGTGGCCTCCATCACCATCGGCGACCCGGCATGCGGCTCGGGCAACTTCCTTACCGAGGCGTACCGGCAGCTGCGCACCATCGAGAACCGAATCATCGAGGACGAGCTCAGCGAGGAGACCGGCAACGCGGGGCAGACGTCCCTCGTCATTGCGCAGGATAGCCCCGTCCGCGTTTCTCTCGATCAACTGTACGGCATCGAGATTAACGACTTCGCCGTCTCGGTCGCCAAGACCGCCCTTTGGATCACCGAGGAGCAGATGCTCCGAAAGACGCAGGAGATATACGTCGGTTATGACTTCGACTTCCTGCCGCTCAGGAGCCTCAGCAACCTCCATGAGGGCAACGCCCTCAAGACCGATTGGTCCGAGGTGTTCCCCGATGACCTTACTTATCTTGTGGGCAACCCGCCGTTCCTGGGTGCTCGCAACCAATCCAAGGAGCAGAAGGCAGAGCTCCTTGAGGTCTTCGATGGAGCGAAGAACGCAGGCAACATCGACTACTGCGGGGCCTGGTACATGAAGGCCGCGAGGTTTACGCGGGGGAAGTGCACGCGCTGCGCCCTGGTCTCGACGAACTCCATCTGCCAGGGTGAGCAGGTTGCCAACCTCTGGAAACCCCTGCATGACATGGGCATCCACATCGATTTCGCACACAACACCTTCCGCTGGGACAACGAGGCGGCGGACAAGGCGCACGTGTTCTGCGTCATCGTCGGGTTCTCCCGCGAAGCGGGGAACAAGACGCTTTTCTATCATGCGACGCCCGATTCTGACGAAGACCGGATTGCCGTTCCTCGGCTCAACGCCTATCTGAAGAACGCGCCCGACGCTTTCATCTGGAACAGAAGCAATCCTTTGTCGGACGTGCCCGCTATCGGTATCGGCTCTCAACCGATTGATGGCGGCAACTATCTGTTCACACCGGAGGAGAAGGCGGCGTTCCTTTCGAAAGAGCCCGCGGCTGAGAAGTACTTTCATAAATGGCTTGGATCGCAGGAGTTCATACGGGGTATTGAGAGATGGTGCCTGTGGTTGGGGGAGGCTTCGTGGGCCGATCTCAAGGGCCTTCCTTGTTGTAGGGAGAGAATCGAGAACGTTAGAAACTACCGTCTGAGTAGCTCGAGGAAGCAGACCCTGAAAGCAGCCGAGAGGCCGAACCATTTCGGTACTGAAATCATTCCTAATTCGACTGCCATCATTGTCCCCAAAGTCTCGTCAGAGCGTAGAAGGTATATCCCTATGGGGTTTGTCGGGTCTGAGACGTTGTGCAGTGACTTGGTGTTTCTAATACCCAATGCGACGCTCTATCACTTTGGCGTCCTTCAGTCGCAGCTCCACAACGCATGGATGCGCACGGTCGCGGGGCGGCTCAAATCCGATTACCGCTATTCCGGCGGAATCGTCTACAACAACTTCGTCTGGCCCGAGCCCAGTGAAGAGCAAAGGAACGAGGTCGAACGCTGCGCCCAGGCCGTGCTCGACGCCCGAGACGTCCAGGAGGGTGCGACGCTCGCGGACATGTACGATCCCAAGAACGAGACGTTCTTCCCCGAGCTGATTGCCGCGCATAAGGCGCTCGATGCTGCTGTCGAAGCTGCCTATGGCGTCGACTTCGGCGGGGACGAGGAGAAGATCGTCGCCCATCTCTTCAACCTCTACGCCGAGAAAGTTGGTGAACTATAGTGCCCAACTCTATCTACAATCCCATATCGCTGGAGGTCGGCAACATCCTGAAGGACGTTCAGACGGGCAAGATCGGCCTGCCTGATCTGCAACGGCCTTTCGTGTGGGGCAATGAAAAGGTTCGCGATCTGCTTGATTCCATGCTTCGCGGATACCCTATCGGCTATGTGATGCTGTGGGACTCTCCGAGTGACGACGCGGGCAAGAGGTCTGCCATAGGCTCGAACCAAAAGGTGTATGCCGTCCCCAAGTCCCTTGTCATCGACGGACAGCAGAGGCTCACTGCCCTCCTGAGCTCGCTGTACGGCGTGCCCGTGCGAGACAAGAACTTCAGGGAGCGTACGGTGAAGATCGCCTACGACCCCATCGCACGCTCATTCAAGAATGCCGACGCCTCGACCGAGAGGGATTCGCGCTATGTGCCGGACGTATCCGAGGCCTTCGCGGCGAACCACGACAACAAGCTGAGCGCCTATCGCAGGGCGTTCATCAAGCGCTTTAACGAGGCGAATGCCAAAAAGGGCGAACCCGAACTCGACGATGGCGGCGAGGATGCCGTCGAGAGCGGGCTCAACGCATTGCTCGGGCTTGAGCGTTATCTTCTGCCGACACTGGAGATTTCCGAATCGGCTGACGAGGAGACCGTATCGGACATCTTCGTGCGCGTGAACTCGCAAGGGCAGGCGCTTAAGCAGGATGACTTCATCATGACCCTGCTTTCGGTCTACGAACCTGCCATGAGGGAGCGCATAGAGGAGTTCTGCGCCATGAGCCATGCGCCCGCAAAGGGCACCTCGTACAACCCGCTCATGACCGTCTCGCCGACGCATATCATCCGCGCCACGGTGGGCGTGGGGTTCAAGAGGGGTCGCCTGCGTTACGCCTACCAGATTCTTCGCGGGCGAGATCTCAAGACAAAGGAAACAACGCCCGAGACGCGGGCCGAGAACTTTGCCACGTTCGGTCGCGCCCTCGATCTCGTGCTCGACTTGAACAACTGGCATGCCTTCATCAACACGCTGGCGGAGGCGGGCTACGTCTGCTCCGACCAGGTGGGGTCGGGCAACGCGCTCATGTTCTGCTATGCGTTCTACCTTATCGGGCGCTACGAGTTCGGTATGGAGTCGTTGGCTGTGCGCAGGCTCGTGCGACGCTGGTATTTCGCCGCAGCCATAACGGGGCTCTATGTGGGGTCCTTCGAATCCGAGTTCGAGCAGCAG